>JASHOM010000139.1 GCA_030041115.1 Vulcanimicrobiota bacterium
AACAACTACGAGTACACCAAGCGGCTCGCGATGTGGACCGTCGAGCGCGACGGCCGCTTCGTCTACGCGTCCTCGGCCGCGACCTACGGCGGCCTCGAAGCGGAGCTTTCCGACGAAGCCGATCTCCACGACCTGCGACCGCTCAATGCCTACGCTTTTTCGAAGCATCTGTTCGATCTCTACGCGATGCGCACCGGCCTCGATCAGCGGATCTGCGGGCTGAAGTACTTCAACATCTTCGGGCCCAACGAAGACCACAAGGGCGAGATGCGAAGCCTCGTGCAAAAGGCCTACGAGCAAATTTGCGCCTGCGGCAGCGTGCGGCTCTTCAAGAGTCATCGGCCGCAGTACCGCGACGGCGAGCAGCAGCGCGACTTTCTTTACGTCAAAGATGCGGCCGAGATGACGATGCACGTGGCGGAGTGCGGCGCGACCGGGCTGCTCAACGTCGGCTCGGGGATAGCGCATACGTGGCTCGAGCTCGTGCAACCGATCTTTCACGCGCTCGAGCTGCCCGTGCGCATCGAGTTCGTCGAAATGCCCGCGGTGCTGCGCGACCGGTATCAATACTACACGTGCGCGCGCATGGATCGGCTGCGCGCTACCGGATACGATGTTCCGCTCACTCCGCTCACCGACGCGGTAACCGATTACGTCGTCAACTACTTGATCCCGCAGCGACCGCTCGAGCTCGCCGACGCTCCGGTCGCCGCTCCGCTGAAAGCTCCGTCTTAGAAGGAACTCCATGCCGCAGCCCAGCCGTGCCGAACGCCGCCGCCAGCAACGCGGGGGCGCCGCTCCTCCGCCGCGCCGCGATCCGATGCGGCCGATATACATCGGCATCGGCATCGCGATCGTCGCGCTGATTCTCGTCTTCACCGGCTTTAACGCATGGCAGAATCATCGCACGCAAATGGCCAACGCCACGCCGAGCCCCGGCCCCAATGCCGGCATGAAACCGGCGCAGCTGGCCAACGGCGAGGCGCTCGGCACGAAATTCATCAAGCTGAAGTACCCCGATACGCCTCAAGGCGGGCGGGGTCAAACCGTCGACGGCATCGGCTGCGGCCCGATGGAATACGCGACGCTGCACGTCCACACTCACTTGGCCATCTTCTATAACGGCAAGCAAATGCAGGTTCCGCAGTTTATCGGCTTCGCTCCCGGCTTGACGGGAGGCTGCCTCTATTGGATTCATACGCATGATGCCAGCGGGATCATTCACATCGAGGCGCCCGACATCAGTCCGCCGCAGGGCGGACCCTACACGCTGGGCATGCTCTTCGACATCTGGGGAGAGCCGTTGACGCGCACCGGCGTGGCCGGGCTCAACGGCCAGGTCACGGCTTACGTGAACGGCACGCCGTATGACGGCGACTTGCGCGCGATTCCGCTCGGCGCGCATCAGCAAATCGTACTGGAGGTCGGTGCGCCGGTCGTTCCGCCGCCCTATTACGCCTTCCCGGCCGGGGTTTAGGAGCGAAGGGCCTTCTTTACCGCGGCGACGAGCTCGTCGTACGAGATCTCGCCGCTATTCAGGTAGACGACGTTCTTGTCGCGGCCGATGATCGCAATGGTCGGGAAACCGCCTTGCAGATAGAGGTTGGCGACGTTGAGCACGGGATCGTACGCGACCGGATACCGGACCTTGAAGCGCTTCACCCAGTCGAGGACGTCGAGTTCCGACGAAGCGGACGTACCGTCCATTCCCGTATCGCTGCCGGAGACTCCGACGAAATCGACCTCACCGCGGTAGCGCTGATAGACGCGGTCGATGATCGGGACCTCGTGCTGGCAATGCGGACACCAGGTCGCGAAAACTTCGAGAAAGACCGGTTTGTCCGCCTTGCTCAAGGTGAAGAGCCCGGCCGTCGTCGCCACCTCGAAGTCCGGCGCCGGCCGGCCGACCTGCACCTTGCCCACGACCGGCGATACCGACGCGTTCTGGACGCGCCGATGTTCGGGACCGGCGACATAGTAGGCGATCGCGCCGGCCACGATCAGCGCGACGACGACGATCGTTGCGACGACGAGCGGACGTTGCTTCATGCGCTGCGCAACTTCCGGTCGACGGCGAGCGCACCCGGTGCGCCGCATGCGACGAAGATGCTCGCGGCGGCGAGCATTAGATCGAACGCGACGTGCGGCCAATCCGCGGCGGCGCTGTCGTTGGGTCCGAAGCACCCGCAAGCTACGGGAAGGTGGCGCACGACGGCCGAGGCGATTGCGGCGGCGTAGCAGACGAACTGCAGCGTAACGACCGCTGCGACGACGCGAGTGAAGAGGCCGGCCACGAGATACGCGCCCAGGAGCAGCTCGACGAAAGGTATCGCGACGGCGAGCGGTCCCACGATCGCTGCAGGAAGAAGCCGAAAGCCCGCCATGGCGGCTGCTAACTCCGCCGCGTGTCCGACTTTGAGCGCACCCGCGACCAGCAGCAAACCGCCGACGAGCAGACGGACGACGAACACCGCAGCTTCCATCGACAACGTTCGTTGCGCTCCCGAGAGGCCAACCCCTACAATGTGCTCATGATCCCGATCCTCGCGGCCGCGCTCTTCGGCGTGATCCCCGTGCACGGTCTCGTGATCGCGAACTTGGCCGATCGCACGGCGATCGTTCGCACGAACGCCGTGCCCGAAATGCTTCCCGCGCAGATTCGCCGCTATCGCCTCGCCCCGCCGGCCGCCTTTCGTTCCGGTACGACCATCGACGCGCTGCTCGACCCCTCGGGGCGGCTACCGGTGCTGCTCGAGCCAATCGCCGCTTCCTCCTTCGCGCCGGGCCTGCCCGATCCGGGACGCGTGGTCGTCGTCCAACTCGGCAGCATGCTCCCGGCAGCCGAGCTCGTCGATCAAAACGGGCGTCTCGTCCGGCTGCAAAGCGCATTTGCCGGAAAGACGCTGCTGCTCTCGTTTATCTTCACGCGTTGCCCGGACCGCACGCTCTGTCCGGCGATCAGCGGAAAGTTCGCCTACCTGCAGCAGCATCTCGATCCGCAGCGCTTCGCGCTCGCCGAGATCACGCTCGATCCGCCGTACGACTCGCCGGCGATCTTGCGTGACTACGCCGGCGAATACGGCGCTCGATCCGAGATCTGGAAGCTGCTGACGGGCACCGGGTCGACGATCAAACGCCTGCTCGACGAGTTCGAGATCAGCTCGATGCGCGTCAGCAGCAGCAACTTTCTTCACGACGACCGGCTTTTTATCGTCACGCCGGCAGGCCGGGTGGCGGACGTCGTCGATAGCGGCGCCTGGGGACCGGCCGCCGTACTCGCGCAAGCCCGGTCCGTCGACGGCCTCGCCGGCAACCCGTTCGAACGTTTGAAGCTCGCGCTGATCGCCAACGCCATCACTTTTTGCGGCGGCAGCCAGTTCGCCGGCATCACGTTACTCGAGCTCTCGCTCTTCACCCTGTTCACCGTGATCGCGTTTCTCGGGCTGTGGGCGGTCGCACGCGTGCTTTGGCCCAAACGCAACGTCCCGTCGTAAGGCATGACTCGATGAGCGGAGCAAGGAAGCCTGGCTGCAGGGCATGGAACAGCAGGCCTTTCTCGAGGGTGCGATCGAGCAATACGGCAAGGCGACCTATAACTACGCCTTGCGGCTGACCGGCAATGCGGCCGACGCGAGCGATCTGACGCAGGAGGCATTCATTCGCGTCTTTCGCGCCTGGCAAAGCTTCAAGCCCGGCACCTCCTTCCTCTCGTGGATCTATCGCATCGTGACGAATCTCCACCGCGACGAACTTCGCCGCCGCAAGGGACGTTATCAAGAAGAGATCCCGGAAGACCACGAGCTGCACCGGTTCAGCGGCGGCCGGCCGCTGGCAATTCAACCGATCGAGGAGTACATCGAAGGCGAACTCAGCGAACCTCTCTCCAAAGCGCTCGCCGATCTGACGCCCGAGCAGCGTCAGATGGTCTTGCTCGCCGACGTCGAGGAGTATAGCTATCAGGAGATCAGCCGGATCGTCGGATGTTCGGTTGGGACGGTCCGGTCGCGGCTGCATCGCGCGCGCGGTCAGCTGCGTCAACTCGTCAATCGCTACACGAAGTCATCGTCATGAAAGAAATGCACCCTAGCATCGAGCAAATCGTCGACTATCTGCACGGCGAGCTTTCGGCCGCCGAGGATGCGGCAATGCACGCGCACCTTTCCGGGTGTCCGCAGTGCGACGAACGGCGCGCGCAAGAGGTCGCGCTTACCGAGATGCTACGCGCGCACGCGAGGGCGACGCAACGCGAGCTGCCGCCTCGCGTCGTTGCCGCAATCCGCAACGGCGTGCGGCGCAGCCGGTCCGAGAGCGCGGGGGAACGGCTGCGCGTCGCCCTCCGGCCGATCTTCGTCCTTCCGGCTGCGGCGGCAGCCGCGCTCGCGATCTATGCCGGCATCGCTTTTTGGCACCCATCCGCACCGACGCCCATCGGCACCGCCTATTACGCGGACCAGCATGCGTCCCTATCCAGGATCGATCCCTTTGCCGACGATGCGCCGCCGGCAACTCTCACCTCGGACCAAGATGCGCGCTAGCATCGCGCTGCTCGTCCTGGGCGCCGGGTTGACCGTTGCGATCGCGAAGAGCCCGGCTTCCGTCGATCCACTCCTGCGCACCGCGATCGCCGCGCCCGCGAACGTGTCGTATGTGGCCGTCGTCGAGGTCGTGCGGACGGGCAGCGGTTCGGCCGAAGCGTCGGTGTACCGCCTCGAGCACCGCGCGCCCGATCTCACGCGGCGCAGTTACACCGCGCCGGCGAGCCTCGCGGGCGATTCCGTCGTGACCAAAGGTGATCTGATCTATTCGATCGATCGCGCGCGCGAGAGAATCGTCGAGACGCGCGACGACGCGAGCGACGTCGCCGTGCTCGACGCCGGTTACGCCCTTTTGAGCCGGAACTATCGCACCATCCCAAGAGGCAGCGAGACCTTTGACGGCCGTCGCACGATCGATCTCGCATTGGTGAGCAGGTACACCGAACGGACCACGCTGCTGGTGCGGGTCGATGCATCGAACGGCACCGTGCTCGATCGTGAGGCGTTTGCTCCCGACGGCGCGCTGGTCAGCGAGACGCGCTTCGAGCAAGTCCGGTATACGACGCCGCCCGCGGCCGACTTTACTCTTCCGCCGCGTTACGCCTTGGACCGCGACATGGCGTTCGCGATGCCGTCGCCGGCGGATCGCGCGGTCAAGGGTGCCGGGTTTCCCGCGCGCGAGCCGCGCTCGTTGCCGGGTGGGTTTGCACCCATCGAAGGCGCGCTCGGCGAAATGCGCGGCGTGCGAACCGTGCAGCTGCTCTACTCCGACGGGATACGCACGGTCTCGCTCTTCGAAAACGCGAAAGCGTCGACGCTGGAGACCGCTGCGAATCGCGCGCGGCCGATGCGCGTCGGCGGGCGTAATGCCGAGTACGTCGAGGACGGGCCGACGGCCTTGCTCGCTTGGAACGACGGCACGCTCTACTACACGCTCGTCGCCGACGCCGGGCTCGTCGATCTTCGCAGCCTCGCGGCTTCGATCGCACCCTAGCAAAAGGCCCTCCGCGACGGAGGGCCTTTTTTTGCGTTGCGCGGCGACGGTTGCGTTATATCTTGAGGTTCGCCGTGAGGTAAAACTGCAACGGCAGCTTGAACGACGTGTTTG
>JASHOM010000140.1 GCA_030041115.1 Vulcanimicrobiota bacterium
CCATAACTTCAAGCTGATCAGCGAGGGCTTTCGCGTGCCGCCGGGCGACGTCTATCAGTCGGTCGAGTCGCCGCGCGGCGAGCTCGGTTACTACATCGTGAGCAACGGCGAAAATCGGCCCTATCGCATCCGTACGCGGCCGCCGAGCATGTACAACCTCCAAGCGCTCAAGGGCATCGCCCCGGGCAACCTCATCGCCGATCTCGTCGTGATGATCGGCTCGCTGGATCCGGTGTTCGGCGAGGTGGACCGGTAATGCCGAGATGACGGAACGCGAGAGGAACTTTCCGGCGTTGCGCGAGCGGCTCCGACCGCAATGCGACGAGATCATCGCGCGCTACGAACGAAAACGCTCGGCGCTGCTGCCGATCATGCACTTGTTTCAACGGAGCGAGGGTTACGTGAGTGCGCAGGCCATGCATGCGACGGCCGAGATGCTCGAGATCACGCCGGGCGAGGTGGAGGGCGCGGTTTCGTTTTACACGCTGCTCTATCGCCGTCCGGTTGGAAGGTACATGCTGCAAGTCTGCCGCGGATTGGCGTGCTCGATCAACGGTGCCGAGGACGTCATGGCATACTTTCGCGAGAAGCTCGGCATCGGGCACTTGGAGACGACGGCCGACGGATTGTTCTCGTACGAAGAGGTCGAGTGCCTGGCCGCCTGCGATCGCGCGACCTGCATGGAGGTCAACCTCGATTTCGTCTACGATCTGACGCCGGCAAAGATCGACGAGATGCTCGCGGCGATGCGCGCCGGGACGTATGCCGTCGCGCCGACGGTGCAGACGGAAGCTCCGGCAGGTACGTGGGCGATTCCCCAAGACGCGCAGGTCGCCGGCGGCGAGAAGTCGCGCGGCGCGCGCGGCGTTCCGCAGCCGAACAATGCGGGCGGCGTCGGCGATGCGAGCGGGATCATCATGCTCGATAACATCGTCGCGGGAAACGTCCGTCGTTTCACCGGCACGACCGAGCGCGCGATCGTGGATTCGCACGCGGTGGTCGAAACGGTCGAGGAAGAAGCCCGTGCCGGTCACTAAGGTGTTGACCGCCGGAATCGGCGAGATCGACATGCGCGGCATCGACGTCTATCTGCAGCGCGGCGGTTACAGACAGTGGGAGCGCGTCGTCCGGGAACTGCAGCCCGCGGACGTGCTCGACATTGCCGAAAAATCGGGCTTGCGCGGTCGCGGCGGCGCAGGCTTTCCGACCGGACGCAAATGGTCCTTTCTGCCCAAGGACAAAGCGCTGCGCTATCTGGTCTGCAACAGCGACGAAGCCGAGCCGGGAACGTTCAAGGATCACATGCTGCTCGAAGCGGCGCCGCACTTGATCCTGGAGGGAATGCTCATCGGGGCATACGGCATTGCGTCGCACCATGCGTTCATCTATATCCGCGGCGAGTTCAAGCGCGGCTACGAGATCTTTTGCGCGGCGCTCGACGAAGCGCGCAAGGCGGGATACGTCGGAAGGAATCTCTTCGGCCGGGGCTACGATCTCGAGGTCACGGTGCATCGCGGTGCCGGAGCGTATATCTGCGGCGAAGAGACTGGGCTGCTCAACTCGCTCGAAGGCAAGCGCGGCGAGCCGCGATTGAAGCCGCCGTTTCCGGCCGTCGAAGGGCTCTACGGCGCGCCGACGGTCGTCAACAACGTCGAGACGCTGGCGTATCTGGTTCCGATTCTCGAGCGCGGCGCGCAATGGTTCGCCGCAGTCGGTACCGAGCGCAGCAAGGGCTATAAGATCGTTTCGGTTTCGGGTCACGTGCGCAATCCCGGCAACTACGAGGTCGCGCTCGGTACGCCGGTGCGCGAGCTCATCGATCTGGCCGGCGGTCTGCGCCCGGGCCGCAGCCTCATGGCCGTGCAGCCCGGCGGCGGCTCCTCGGCCTGCATCTTCGAAGAGCATCTCGATTGGCCGTACGACTACGAGAGCATGGCGAAGGCCGGTTCGATGCTCGGCTCGGGCGCATTCGTGGTTTTCGACGACACGACCGACTTCGTCAAAGCGGCTTACAATCTCGTGCGCTTCTTCGCGCACGAATCGTGCGGCCAGTGCACGCCGTGCCGCGAGGGCGGGAGTTGGCTGGAGCGCGTGCTCGAGCGGCTCGTTCATCATCGCGGCGTGCCCGGCGATTTCGAGATGCTCGCGCGCGTTTCGAGCTCGATTACGGGCCTAAATCTTTGCGCGCTCGGCGATTCGATCGAGCCGTTTCTCAAATCCGTCTTGCAGCGTTTTCCGGATCAGTTCAAGTCTCGGATCGCTGCCGCGCCGGAGCCGCAGCTCGCATGAGCGCGCCCTTGCTCGGGCACGGCGCCGAGATGGTGAGCGCCACGATCGACGGCGTGCCGGTGACGGTGCCCAAGGGCACGCTGCTGGTCGAGGCCGCCAAGACGATCAAGCAGCAGATTCCGATCTATTGCTACCATACGAAGTTGGGTCCGGCGGGTCTGTGCCGCATTTGCATGGTCGAGATCGAAGGAATGCCGAAGCTGCAGATCGCGTGCAACACCGCCGTGACCGACGGCATGGCAGTCTCGACGGACAGCGAGCGCGTCCGGACGGCGCGCGCGATGGTCCTCGAGCTCTTTTTGGTCAACCACCCTTTGGACTGTCCGATCTGCGACAAGGGCGGCGAGTGCGATCTGCAGGATTACTCGATGGCCTACGCGCGCGGGACGTCCGACGTCGCCGATCCGAAGCTCTCCAAGCCCAAGGCCGTCGACTTGGGGCCGACGATCGTGCTCGACGAGGAGCGTTGCATCGTCTGTCAACGCTGCGTGCGCTTCGACGACCTCATCGCCGGGCAGCGTCAGCTCGTCGTCAAGGATCGCGGCGCCCGCGACATCATCGCAACTGCATCCGGCAGTTCGTACCGCCACAATTTCACCGGAAACGTGACCGAGCTT
>JASHOM010000141.1 GCA_030041115.1 Vulcanimicrobiota bacterium
GTGAATGATGGCGCGAACGATCGAGTACGCGTGCTCCGCCCGCGGCGCGTCGTACGGATGGGCGCGCAGGTGAACGACGGTCCCGGCTTCGCCGCGAATCATCTCCTCGACTCGATCGATGCTCAAGCTGCGCACCGTCTTGCCGTCGACCGTGTCGACGACCTCGCCGGGCTTCATTCCCGCGCGAGCAGCCGGCATGTCTTCGATCGGCTGCACGACGATTCGTCCGTCTTTGAGCTGGTAGATGTAAACGCCGATACCGCCGAAGTTGCCGCCCGATAGCGATTCGTTGAGTCCCTGGATCTCGCGAGGCGAAAGATAGACGGTATACGGATCGCGGACCGAATCCATGATCCCGCGCAAAGCCGCGTCGGTAAGATCTTCGCGGCCGTTGGGACCCACGTCGGCGGCGTAGTGCTGCTCGGCATAGGCCAAGACGTCGGCGGCGCGCGCACCGTCCTGTCCGGGATCTCCGTTTGCAGTCACGCTCGGCAGGGCGGCTTTGTCGATCTTCTTCGCGCTCAGAAGGCTCTTGAGCGCACTCACCTCTCCGCTGATCGGCGTCTGCGGATCGATCGGCTTGTAGTAGTCGCTTTCGAGCTTGCGCAAGGTAAGATTTGCCAGTGCCGTTCCACCCTCGTGCGGTCCGAAGAGATCGCTGAAATCGCCGGTCGTCGCAACCTCGAGCACGGAATTTTGCGCGATGAGGCCGGTTCGGTAGCCGACGGCGAGTGCCGCGGTCGCGGCGAAGGCGGCGACCAAAAATAGGGTCAGGACAAGGCGCGGAGTGCGGGTCATCTATCCTCTTTACAGTACCCGGGTGGGCGGGCTGCGAGTTGCTAGCTCTGAAGTCTACCCGTTAAGTCTTAATGGAGCCGGGGCGCGGGGTCAACCGGTTTGCCTGCAATCCGTATCTCGAAGTGGAGATGCGGCCCGGTCGATTGGCCCGTCGAACCGACCGCACCGATCGCTTGGCCTCGGGCAACCGACTGTCCGTCCGAAACGTAGATGGCCGAGAGATGGCCGTAGCCGGTCGAGTAGCCGCCGCCGTGATCGATGAGGATGTAGTTGCCGTAACCCCCGTACCATTGCGCCATGATCACGGTGCCGGCCGCCGCGGCGGTAACCGTCGTACCCATGGGCGCGGCGATGTCGAGCCCTTGATGAAACTCCGGACCGCCGCCGAAGGGGTTCGAGCGCCAGCCGAACGGTGAGGTGATCGTTCCCGTCACCGGCCAGGAGAACATTCCCGCCCCGGCCGGGCTTTCGGCCCCCCCGGCGATTCCGGCGGCCTTTTGCTGCGCTTCGAGTTCGCGCTCGCGCTCCTGGATCAGAGCTTCGAGCTCGGCTTCCTGCGCGGCCGAGAGGTCCTCCATTTGAGCGACCTCCGAGGCGACGCTGTGGCGCCGGATCGCCGCAAGCGCCACCAGGTTTTGCCGCTCGCCGGCGAGCGAATCGAGCTGACTGCGCGCCTGCTCCTGCGCTTCCTCTTCCTGCTGCAGCTCCAGTCGCGTGCGTTCGAGATCGGCTTCGATCGCGGCCACGCGGGACTCGGCGGCTTTGCGCTCGCGCACGGTGCGCTCGTTGGCGGCGATCAGCAGGCGTAGGTCTTCCCAGCGTTCGACGAAGTCGCTAAAGGAGCGGGCGCCGATCAACGCGTTAAAGTACGTGAGGTCGCCGTATTCGTAGATGTCGACGAGGCGGCGCTTGAGCAGCGCGTCGTGCAGATGCAGCGAACGTTGGGCGGCGTCGAGCTGGATCGTATTCCAATCGATGCGGCGTTGCGTGGAGTCGCGCTGATCGGTCAGCGAGCCGATGCGTCCGCTCACCACGCTGATTGCAGCGTTGGTCTCACTTAGCTGGGCCTGGAGGTCGTCGTAGCGCTGCGTAGCGGCATGCAGTTCCACTCGTTTCGCGTGCAGCCGCGCCTGGATCTGCTGCGCTTTCGCGCGCTCGTTCGCGATGCGCGCGTCGAGGCTCGAGCCGCCGGCGAGCGCCGGAACGAGCGCGATCGCAACGAGGATCGAGGCGAGACGCGATGCCACTCGGATCCTACGCCCGGAGATGACGTCCGACGGAGATCCACGAGGCGACCAGCCCGATCGCCGCGCCGACCAGCAGGAGCTCGGCGGCGAGCACTCGCTCGTCGATCGGCACGACCGTGAGCCGTGCCCACGGAAGCGCCTCCAGCAGACGGGGCCACAGCGCCGCGCGCGCCGCGGCAAGGAGCGCGACCGCGAGAAGCGCGCCGATAACGCCGTCGAGCAAACCCTCGCAGATGAACGGCAAGCGGATGTACGTGTTGGTCGCGCCGACCAACTGCATGATCGCAATCTCGCGCCGGCGCGCGAAGACGGTCAGTCGAATCGTGTTCGAGATGATGATGCCGGCAACCGCAAAGAAGACGACGATCACGCCGATGCCGATGCGGCGAAGCACCGCGCCGAGCTGCAACAGCCGCTGCACGATCTTTTGCCCGTAGACGACGTTGTCCACGCCGGTCAAACGCCGGACCGTTGCCGCGATGGCCGCAACGTCGCCGGGATCGCGCGCCTTGATCCGAAACTTGTCCGGCAGCGGATTCTCGGTCAGCAGCGCCGTATCGATCGCGCCGTTCGTGCGCGCGCGCAATTCCGCGAGTCCTTCCTTCTTCGGCACGAACTGCATCGAGGCAACGCGCGGATCGCGCGCTACGAAGCGTGCGATCGCGGCGACCTGCGCCGGAGTCGCGTCGGCGCGCAAATAGGCCGAAATCGCGATCTGGTCCAGCAGTTGGGAACCCGCAAAGGCGAGCGCCGAGCGAATGAAAAGGAAGAGACCGAGCAATACGATCGTGATCGCAACGGTTCCGATCGCCGTGACCTGCATTCCGGCATTGCGCGAGAAATTGCGCAACACCTCACCCAGAAAGAACTTGACCTTGCCCGAGTCCAAGATAATAGTAACCTCGCTCTTCGTCGGTGGTAACGCGTCCGTCGACCAGTCGCACGACCCGCCGGCGCATCCGATCGACGACGGCTTGGTTGTGCGTTGCCACGACGACGGTCGTTCCTTTCAAGTTAATTCGCTGGAGCAACGTGGTGATTTCTGAGGTATTTGCCGGATCGAGATTTCCGGTCGGCTCGTCGCAGAGCAGAATCTTCGGATTGTTGACCAGCGCGCGAGCGATCGCCGTGCGCTGCTGCTCGCCGCCGGACAGCTCGCCCGGATACATCCGGCTCCTGTGGGAGAGACCGACGAGGTCGAGCACTCGCGGCACTTGGCGCATCACGTCGCGCGTGTGAGCGCCCGTGACCTGCATGGCGAAGGCGACGTTCTCCCAGACGGTCTTGTCGACGAGCAGCTTGAAATCTTGAAAGACCACCCCGAGATGACGGCGCAACGCGGGAATGCGGTTGCGCCGCAAGCGGTCGACGCGAATGCCGTCGACGACGATTTCGCCGGTCGAGGAGCGCGCCTCGCGGTAGAGCAGGCGAAGTAAACTCGACTTGCCCGTTCCCGAATCGCCGACCAGAAAGACGAAATCCCCTTTCGCAATTTCGAGAGTGACGTTATCGATGGCGCGGACGCCGTTGGGATATACGAGCGAAACGCCGCGGAGGGAGATCATCGCTGGGATAGGAGGTTTAGCAGGAGGTGGGGCCTATACCTTCGCCATGGACTTCGATTTAACCGACGAGCAAAAGGCCATCCAAAGCCTGGCGCGCGAGTTCGCGCGCGACGAAGTGCGGCCGCGTGCGGAAGAGATGGATCGCAACGAACGCTTTCCGTACGAGTTGATCGCGAAGATGGCCGAGCTGGGGTTCATGGGCCTTCCCTTTCCCGAAGAGTACGGCGGCGCCGGGGCCGATACGGTCAGCTACGCGCTGGCCGTCATGGAGATCGCGCGCGCCGACGCTTCGACCGCCATCACGATGGCCGCGCACGTCTCGCTCGGCGCCACTCCGTTCTATCTCTTCGGAAACGAAGCGCAGAAACAAACCTATCTCGTGCCGCTCGCTCGGGGCGAGCGCCTATGGGGCTTCGGTCTCACCGAACCCAATGCGGGAAGCGACGCCGGCAACGTGCAGACCAAGGCGGATCTGCGCGGCGGCAAATGGGTCATCAACGGCACCAAAGCCTTCATCACCAACTCGGGGACGGAGATCACCGGCGGCACGACGATTACGGCCGTGACGGGGCGGCGTTCCGACGGCTCGCGAGAGATTTCGAACATCATCGTTCCACAGGAGACGCCGGGGTTTACGCGCAGCAGGAAGTACGCGAAGATGGGCTGGCGCGCTTCGGATACGCGCGAGCTTTCGTTCGTGGATGCCGAAGTTCCCGAAGAGAACTTGCTCGGACCGCGAGGCGAGGGGTACCGGCAGTTTCTCTCGATTCTCGACGGCGGGCGCATCTCGGTGGCCGCGCTTTCGATCGGGCTGGCGATGGGAGCTTACGACGAGGCGCTTGCCTACGCCCGGGAGCGGCACGCTTTCGGCAAGCCGATCAGCAAGTTCCAGGCGATCTCCTTCAAACTCGTCGATATGCTCACCGAGATCGAGCATGCGAAACTCATGATGTTGCGCGCCGCTTGGGAGAAGGATCGGGGCCGCGATTACGTCCGGGCGGCCAGCTTCGCCAAGCTCTTCGCCGGCGAGCTTTCGCACCGCGTCGTCAACGACGCGCTGCAGATCCACGGCGGTTACGGTTTCATGGACGAATATCCGATCTCGCGCATGTACCGCGATCAAAAGATCAACGAGATCGGCGAGGGGACAAACGAAGTGCAGCGCGTCGTGCTCGCTCGTTTGATGGGCTTGTAGCGCGCCGATGGCCGAGCAAGCGTTCGCGGCCGCCTCGATCGTCGTGTCGCTCATCGCGCTGGGCATATCGGCGGTGCTGCTCACTCGTCAAAACAAGCAGCTCGAACACGAGCGCAACGCCTTGGCAATTCTCGACGCGATCGCCCGGTTGACCGATCCGGCGATCGTCGGTGCCTTCGCGCAGCTCGAAGGCATCGGCGGCCGTTATCCCGATGACGAGAGCGTGCGGCGCAGCTTCATCGGCTCGGCGGACGACCGCGCGCTGGTGCTCGTCGCACAGTACGTCGAGACGGTCGCGTGTTTGGCTCGGCGCCGGGTTCTCGACGCCTCGCTGCTCGTCGATGCGGTCGGCTTCATGCTTCGCTCGCGCTGGGATGCGATACGCCCTTTCGTCGAACGCTGGCGCCGCGTTCGCAACAACGACTTTCTCTTCGAGAACTTCGAGTGGCTCGTGATGTACAGTACCTGGTGGAAGGAGACGCCGCGCCCGCCGCACGATCTCAACTACGATCCCGGGCAGTTTGCCGGTGTCGAATTCAAAGTCTAGAGAGGAATCTTAGCCATGATCCAGTCGATTCGCCCGTTTGCGGGGGCCGCACTCGCGGCGGCCTGCCTCACCGCGCCCGCCGCGGCGGCGCTATCCGTCGGCGCCAAGGCGCCGGACTTCACGCTCCAGGCGTCGCAGGGCGGCAACGTCTTTACCTTCAGCCTCGCCGCCGCGCTCAAGAATGGACCCGTCGTGCTGTATTTCTATCCCGCCGCCTTTACGAAGGGCTGCACGATCGAGGCGCACGAGTTCGCCGATGCCATCGACCAGTACAAGGCGCTGGGTGCGACGGTGATCGGCGTCTCGCACGACCCGATCGACAAGCTGCAGAAATTCTCGGTGAGCGAGTGCCGCAGCAGATTTGCCGTCGCGGCCGACACGGACCAAACCGTGATGAAGGAGTACGACGCGATCCTCCCGTCGCATCCACAGTACGCGAACCGCACGTCCTACGTGATCGTCCCGAACGGAACGATCATCTACGCGTACACCAGCCTCGACCCATCGCTGCACGTCCAGAACACCCTGACGGCGCTGCAGACGTGGAAGGCCGACCAATCCTCAGGCGCGACGCCGTAGGTTCGAGGCCGCCGCGGCGTCGAGCGCGGTGACTTCGCGGGGCACGACGTCGATCGGCGGAATCTCGGCGAGCTCGTCGCCGGCGAGCGCGGCTTCGTCCTTGAGCTTGCGACCCTGCGGCAGCAACTTCGCTTCGTAGGAGCCGACCGCACCGTTGAAAGCGTTGACCGAGCGTTCGAGATGTCTGCGGACCTCGGAGAGATGCTCTGAGAATTTGAGCGCGCGTTCGTAGAAAACGCGGCCGATCGTCGCGATGCGCTTGGCATTCTCTTCCTGACGCAGCGCTTGCCAACCCATGGCAAAGGTGCGCAGGAGGCTGATGAGCGCCAGCGGCCCGCTCACGAGAACGCCGCGCTCGAGCGCGTAGTCGATCAGCGACGGATCTTCGTTGCATGCCGAGCCGAGGAAGGCCTCGCCGGCGACGAACATGACCACGAAATCCGCCGAGCCCTTCGCGTTCTGGTACCCGCGGCGCGCCAGCGCATCGACATGCTCGCGCAAGGCGCGAGCGTGCTGCTTGACCAGCCGCTTCCGCGTCTCGTCGTCGGGTGCTTCGAGCGCGGCCTGCATTGCATCGAGCGGTGCTTTGGCGTCGACGAAGACGCAGCGTTCGCCGGGAAGATTGACCGTCATGTCGGGGCGTAGCCGCGCTTCTTCCAACGCGACGGTCTGCTGCTCGGAGAAGTCGCAGTACGGAAGCATTCCCGCCTTCTCGACGACGTTGCGCAACTGCATTTCGCCCCACTTGCCGCGCGAGGCCGGATTGCGCAGCGCCATTACGAGCGTCGACGTCTGCGTCGTGAGATTCGTCGTCGCATTCTCGAGTTGGCTGGTGCGCCCGAGAAGTTCGCCGAGGAGACGGTCGAACTCACCGAGCTTTTGCGATACCGGCGAAACCAACTCTCCGACACGCTCGCTCGCGCGCGCCGCGGTCGCTTCACGCAAATCGTTCTTTGCGCGCTCGAGGAGCGCTTCGATCGCGTGCTGCCCAACGGAACGCGCTGCTAGCCAGGCGACCGCGCCGCCGATCGCGGCGCCGAAAAGAAAGAGAGCGAGCGACTCGATGACGATCATCGGCCGGACCCCGCAACGTGTCGTTCGAACCACGCGATCGTTCGCCGCCAGGCGTCGGCGGCAGCCGATGCGACGTAGGACGGACGCCGGTCGTCGAAAAAGGCGTGGCCGGCTTCGTCGTAGATCCGCAGGTCGGCGGGCACCGCGAGTTCGGCGAAAAAGTCGCGCACGCTCTGTGCCGGGATGCTCGTATCGCGGCCGCCGTAGCTGCCGCACACGGGAACGTGAATCGCCTTTGGGTCGACGTCGGTCAGAGGGCCGTAAAAGGGCGCAACGGCGGCGAAGAGATCGGCGTCGTCGATTGCCGCGAGCAGCGCGATGCGGCCGCCCATGCAGAAGCCCGTTACACCCGATTTGCCGCTTGGAAATTTCGCGGCGAGCCGGAGCGCAGCTGCGCGAATGTCGGCCGCGTACTGCTTGCGGTCCAGCCGCTGCGCGTACGGACGAAATAGCGTAAAGTCGGTGGCATCGTCGCCGCTGGGTGCCCCAAACCGCGCGTAGAGGTCGGGGGCGATCGCCGCATAACCGGCCTTCGCATAGCGGCGGACGACGTCGCGAATCGAAGCGTCGACGCCCCAAACGTGCATGACGACGACCACCTGAGGCGTCGCCGCAGGCGCTTTTGCCGGCCATGCGGCGTAGGCAGCGATCGTCGTGCCGGGAGCCTGCAGCATCATGTGCTCGACCGCGATTGCGGGATCGTCTTCGGCGACCAGCGGCGGATGCGCGCGTCCCGGCGGCTCCTGCGCGATCGCAGCCGAGGCACCGACCGCCGCGGCGGACGAGATGCCGACGAAAACCCGGCGGTTCAGCCGATCGGAAGCCGCAAGGGTCGGGTCGATCTCCGGCATCATCTCGCACCCGTCTCTTGCTTGCCGCATCGGCCGAATCCTCGAACAGTTGTTTGCCGGCGCCCAAGGGGAGGCTGCCGGCGCCGCTCGGAACATAGGCAGCCCCAACGCAAAAAGGAGACTGCAGTCACTTGAATCGCAGAGGATTCCTGGCGACCTCGGCTTCGGTCGCCGCCGTTCCGGCGCTGGCCGAAGCGCAGAACGTTCCCGGCGGCACGCATCGCGTCGAGCGGCGCGCCGATTTCGACGAACGGACTTTCGCGGCCGCGGTCGGCCGCCCGGCACAGATCCGTCAGCTCTACGAGGCGCTTGCGGTTCTTCCGGCAGTCTTCGGCAGCATCGCCAATTCGTTCAACGGATTGCAGTTCGGCTTCGGATATCCGGCCGATGCGATCTCGATCGTCCTGGCCGGGCACGGAGCGTCGGCGGTCTACGGCTACAGCGACTACGTTTGGCAGAAATACCGCATCGGTCAGTTCTTCAAGCTCACCGACGAAAAAGGCGCACCGGTCTCCTCGAACGTCTATCTACCCAGTCACGCGCCGTTCGATCCGGCCGCCGATCCGGACGATCCGTCGACGATGTACCACGATACGTCGATCGAAACGCTCCAGCGGCGCGGTTTGATCGTCTTGACTTGTCACACCGCGGTGGAAGAGCAGGCTCGCACGCTGGTGCAGCAAGGCTTCGCGCCCGCCGGAACGAGCGCCGGTGACGTCGCGGACGACATCCTGACGCACTTGATTCCGGGCGCACTCGTCGTTCCGTCCATGGTCGCGACGATCGCGGTTCTGCAGAACGAATACGGCTTCGCCTACTTGACGCCGGCATGAACGCTCGCTTCGCCGTCGCGCTGCTCGCGCTGGCGCTGACCGCATGCGCGGGGAGCGCGTCGCGTAACGGCGCGCTCTACGATCCGCGCGCGCTTCCGGCCGGACCCTTGGGCCAGTCGATCGCCTACGGCTACGCCCTGATCGCGCAAACGCATCGCTTGATGAAGCCCTACGTCCGCGCCGATCTGCAGTGCGCCGACTGCCATTTGGCCGCCGGCACGCAGCCTCGCGGCGGAAGTTTCATCGGGACCTACGGCCGGTTTCCGCAGTGGAACAAGCGCGCGCACCGGGTCATCGCGCTGCAAGACCGGATAGCCGAATGTTTTCTTTACAGCATGAATGGGCGAGCGCCCGCTTATAACGGCAAGGCGATGATCGCGATCGTCGCGTACATCGCATGGCTATCGCGTAACACGCCGGTCGGCGCGAAACAGCCGCAATGGGACAGATACGTCGAGCCCTTGCCGAATGCGCCCCCCAACCCTCGGCGCGGCGCCGGAATCTTCGTCGCACGCTGCGCCCGCTGCCACGGAGTCGACGGCCAAGGCATCCCCCAGGTCTACCCGCCGCTCTGGGGTGCCCGCTCCTTCAATGACGGTGCCGGCATGGCGCACCTCGACCGCATGACGGGGTTCGTCCGGTACAACATGCCGCAGGATGCGCCCGGCTCGCTCTCGCTCGCCGCGGCGTACGACGTCGCCTCGTTCGTCCTTCGCCACGCGCGTCCGCACTTTCGCAAGAATGCGCTCGTCGTCACGCGCCCGCTTCCGGCGAAGTACTTCTAGGAGCCTGTAGGGCTCCCGGCGGCTCTCGATCGTAGTCGTAGGCCCCCGGCCCGTCAAAAGATAAGATGAAGCCTGTTTTGGAAGAGACGCTCGTCAGCGTGACGCTTCCCGAGATGGGAGAATCGGTTACCGAAGGCTCGATCGTCGAATGGCGTAAGCACGTCGGCGAATTCGTCGCCGAGGGCGATCCGCTCGTGGAGGTGACGACCGACAAGGTCGACGTCGAAGTTCCCGCGACGGCATCGGGCGTGTTGACCCGAATCGTCGCGCGCGAAGGGGAGACCGTTGCGGTGGGTGCGCTCCTCGCCGAAATCGATTCGTCGAAACGCGACGGTGCGCCGGCGAAGGCTCGCGGAAACGGCGCACCGGCGCCGCCCGCGCCAAAACCGGCGCCGGCAGCGCCGCCGTCCGCTCCTGGGCAACGGATCGCCGACGCGCCCGCCCGGCGGATCGCGCGGCAGCTCGGCGTCGATCTCGCGTTCGTTCGCGGTTCCGGACCCAACGGTTTGATTTTGCGATCCGACGTGCTCGACCAAGCGCAGAGCGCGCGCCGTCATCCGGCCGCGGCCTTGCCCGCGCCCGCGCCGCTTCCCGCCGATGCCAAGCTGATGCCGCTGCGAGGACCGGCCGCCGCGCTCAGCGGCTACATGGAGCAGAGTCTTTCGATTCCAACGGCGACGAGTTTTCGAAGCGTCGCCGTGGACGTGCTCGATGCGCGCCGCACGGAGCTCAACGGCGCCGTGCGCGCGGCCGGACGCACCGAGCGCGTCTCCTTCACGCACGTCATCGCATATGCTCTCGTGCGCGCGGCACAGGAGCTGCCGTTCATCACGTACTCGTTTCGCCGCGACGAGAACGGAACGCCGGCGCGGCTCGAACCTGGAATTCATCTCGGGCTTGCCGTCGACACCGAGCGAAAGGACGGCAGCCGTTCGCTCGTCGTTCCGGTGATCCGCGATGCGGCAACGCTCGACTTCGCCGCCTTTCGCGCGCGCTACGAGGAGCTCGTCGAGCTCGCTCGCGAGAACAAGCTCAACGCCGACGATTTACAAGGCGCATCTTTCACGCTGACCAATCCCGGCGGCATCGGCACCGTCGCATCGGTCCCTCGACTCATGGCGGGTCAAGGCGCAATCCTCGCGACGGGGGCCATCGGCTATCCGGCCGGGTTCGGATCCGCCAACGAGCAATCCCTACGGCTGCTCGGCGTGTCGAAGGTGATGCAGCTGACCAGCACTTACGATCACCGCGTCATCCAAGGGGCGCAGTCGGGCGAGTATCTGCGACGCGTCGACGCGTTGCTCCAGGGCGCGGCCGGATTTTACGAAGGAATCTTTGCCTCGCTCGGCCTGCAAGCCGCGGCGGTTCCGCAGGTCGCGCTCGCACCGGTCTCGGCCGCGGCGACGCAGCAGTCGGACGAGATGCTGCGCGCCGCGGCTGCCGGGATGGCGATCGTCTCGGCGTACCGTCGTCACGGCCATCTCGCTGCCACGCTCGACCCGCTGGGCGCGCAACCGGTCGGCGATCCTTCGCTCGAGCCGCAAACCTACGGCCTTACGCCCGCACTGCAGAGCGCGATTCCGGCCGGCGTGCTGCGCGTCAAGGTTCCGGGGAAAACGCTCGCCGACGTGCTGCCGCGGCTGCGCGAGACCTATAGCTCGACGATTGCGTACGAGATCGAACACATCTCCAACGCAAATCAGCGCGTTTGGCTGCGCGATTACATCGAGTCGGGGCGCAATCGAATCAAACACACTCCCCAGCGGCAAATCGACTTTCTCGAACGGCTGACGCAAGTCGAAGCCTTCGACCGCTTCGTGCGCAAGACGTTCCTCGGACAGAAGACCTTCTCGGGCGAGGGACTCGACGTGATGGTCCCGATGCTCGAAGAAATGCTCGACATGCTCGCCGACGACGGCGTGGCGGAGGCCGTGCTCGGGATGGCGCACCGCGGTCGGCTCAACGTCATCGCGCACGTGGTCAACACTCCCTACGAAGAGGTCATGACCGAGTTCGAGGCGGCGCAGTATCGCGGCAATCTGGGCGACGACGACGTGATGGGAGACGTCAAATACCACCACGGCGCGACCGGAAGATTTACCACGTCGAAGGGAAAGACGATCGCGGTCACGCTCGCGCATAATCCAAGCCATCTCGAAGCGGTCGATCCCGTCGTCGAAGGAAGCGCGCGAGCGCTGCAGACCGGCCACGCCCAGGGAACGCCGGTGCTCGACCACGAGCGCGCCGTCCCCATCCTCATTCACGGCGACGCCGCCTTTACCGGCCAAGGCATCGTCTCGGAAGTCTTCAACCTGCAATCGCTGGCGGGCTACGAAGTCGGCGGCACGATTCATCTGATCGCGAACAATCAGATCGGCTTCACGACCGATCCGGCCGACGCGCGTTCCACCCGCTACGCCTCGGATCTCGCAAAAGGCTTCGACGTGCCGATCGTGCACGTCAACGCCGACGACGTCGACGCGTGCATCGCGGCGGTCCATCTCGTCATCGACTTTCGCCGGGCCTTTGGCCGCGACGTGCTCATCGATCTCATCGGCTACCGGCGCTTCGGGCACAACGAGCAAGACGAGCCCGCCTACACGCAGCCGCAGACGGCCGAGCGAATCAAAAATCACCCGACGGTGCGCGAGCTCTTCGCCAACAAGCTCGTCAACGAGGGCGTGCTGAGCGCCGAGCGAGCACAGACGATGGCGGAGGAGGCCACGGAGCGCCTGCAACGGGTGCGCCGTGCGGTCAAGGGCGCGCTCGCATCACACATTCACGGCCGCAAGATTTCGGGAAGCAACACCTTCGACGGGACGGTTCTGACGCCGGTGACGCGCGAGCAGTTCGTCACGTGGAGCGAAGCGTTGACGACCGTGCCGGCCGGCTTCGCGCTCAATCGCAAGTTGAAAGGCCAATTCGACCGGCGCAATGCGGCGCTCGTGGAGAAGGGCTTGGTCGACTGGGGCACCGCGGAGGCGCTCGCCTTCGCATCGCTGTTGACGAGCGGAACCCCGATTCGACTGACCGGTCAGGATACCGAACGCGGAACGTTCAGTCATCGGCACGCGGTTTTTCACGATACGGCGACCCAAAAAGTATGGATTCCTTTGCAACATGTCGCGCAAGAGCAGGCGTCGTTCGAGATTCGCAACAGCCCGCTCTCCGAATACGCGTGCATGGGATTCGAGTACGGCTACTCTACGCAGAAGCCCGAAGCGCTCGTGCTGTGGGAAGCGCAATACGGCGATTTCTTCAACGGCGCGGAGATCGTCGTCGATCAGTTCATTGCCGCGGGGCAAGCCAAATGGGGCCAGTCGTCGCGGCTCACGCTGCTGCTTCCGCATGGCTACGAAGGCGGCGGCCCGGAACATTCGAGCGCCCGCGTCGAGCGCTTTCTCCAGCTCGTCGCCGAAGGAAACCTGCGGGTCGCCTCGCCCTCGATCGCGGGCAACTACTATCACCTGCTGCGGATGCAGGCCCGCTCGCCGCTCGCGGTGCCGCTGGCGATCATGACGCCCAAGTCGTTGCTCCGCGCGGAAAGCGCCGCCGGGACGCTCGACGACATGGCCAACGGCGTCTTCGCACCGGTGATCGACGATCCGCGGCCGCTCGAGCGCGAGAACGTCGAGCGCTTGATCCTGTGCAGCGGCAAGGTCTATCACGACCTCGCGGCGCACGCCGCGTACGCCGCGCTGCGCCGAACGGCGATCGCTCGCATCGAGTTGCTCGCGCCGCTGCCGGTTGCCGAGATCAACCGTCTGATCGCGGGTTACCCGCGGTTGAAGAAGATCGTTTGGGTGCAAGAGGAACCGAAAAACATGGGAGCGCGCGCTTTCGTTCGGCGCCGTCTGCTCGAGGGGAAACGCGATGGATTCGACATCGAGTACGTCGGGCGCGGCTACCGCGCGAGCCCGAGTGAAGGCTACGCCGGACAGCACGCGGTCGAGCAGGAGCGTATCCTATCATCGGCACTCGCCGAATAGTCGCCAGTCCGGCGAGCTCCTACGGCAGGTTTTTCTCGGCGAACATTCCATCGAGCAGCTCCCCGATCGTCGCCGCGTCGACGAAGAGGCCGCGCGTATACGGACCGACGAAGCCTTCGCGCACCATCGAGTCGAAGAGCGCGAGCAGCTCGTCGTAATAACCGCGATAGTTGAGCAGGCCGATGGGTTTGTCGTGAATCCGAAGCTGACGCCAGCTCAGGATCTCGCAAAACTCGTCCATCGTGCCGAATCCGCCGGGCAGCGCCACGAAGGCGTCGCCGAGGTCGTCCATCAGGGCCTTACGCTCGTGCATCGTCGTCACGACGTGCAGCTGCGTGAGACCGGGGTGAGCCATTTCGGTGCGCGCCAACGCGTGCGGAATGACGCCGATGACTTCGCCCCCCGCATCCAACGCCGCGTCGGCGACGATCGCCATCAAGCCAACGCCGCCGCCGCCGTAGACGACGCCGTAGCCGGCAGCGACGATCGCCGCCGCGGCTTCGCGCGCCATCGCGGCGTACGACGCCTCGTTTCCGACGTGCGAGCCGCAGAAAACGCAAATTCGTTTCATCGTTTGACGCGGTTGGTCGCGACCCCCGCGCGTGCCTGCCGGTGAGGATTTGGGTCTGGAGTTCGGTCGAATTTATCGTGCTCGCGGCGCTCGCACTCGCTCGTTTCAAGCTGTGGACGTACGGATCCGACACCGGAACGTTCGCGCAGATCGTAGGCGACGCGTTCGGCGGGATGCGCAACGGCGTCGAAGCGGGATCGCACTTCCGCTACCACTGGTCGCCGGCGCTCGCGCTGCTCTGGCCGGTCGTAGCGGCGACGCGCAGCGCGCTGCCGCTTCAGTTCGTGCAGGCCGCGGCGACGGTCGTTTGCGCACCGCTCGTGGCGGCGCTGGCCCGGCCCTATCTGCCGGCGAAGCAGGCCGATGCACTCGGACTGCTGGCGCTGCTCTACCCGCCGCTGCTTGCGCTCGGCTTCGATGAGTTCCACGAGCTCGGACTCTTCACGCCGCTCGCGCTCGCGCTCGTTCTCTGCGCCGACCGCGGGCGATGGACGTGGTTCGCCCTGTGCGCGATCGTCGCGATCGGGGTGCGCGAAGACGCCGCGGTCACGCTCGTCTTCCTCGGCCTCGCCTTGACGGCCGTCGCCGCTCGCGCAACGCAAGGGGCCGGGCTGCTGGAGGGCGCTGCCGCGCAGCCGCGCGCGCTGAGCATCGCGGGGGTTGGGCTTGCCTTGGGAGCGACGGCGGCGCTGGTCGCGTACTACGGGTTCATCACGCCGCGGCTGGGCGGTTGGGTGCCGGGTCGCTTTTACGTGTATCCGTTCGCGAATGGACCGCTCGCGCTCGTCGCTGCGCCGCTGACCCATCCACTGCAGTTCGCGCGGGCGATCTTTACGTTCGGCAGGTTGACTTACGTGCTCGAAGCGCTCGTCCCGCTGGCCTTTCTGCCCCTGCGCTCGCGCTGGGCGTTGCTCGCGCTTCCCGGCGGGGCGATCGTTCTGCTCGCGAACTCCGGGTACGTGTGGCGAATGGGCGATCATTATGCGGCCCTTTGGATACCGTGGCTCCTCGTGGCGACCGTTGCGGCGGTGGCGTCGCTGGCGCGGCGCGCGGGCGCGTTCGTCGCGCAGCGGGCTACGGTCGTCGCCGCGGCGCTTTGCGTCGTCTTCCTGATGGCCTTCGATCCCCTTCATCCGCTGCACTATCTCCACTCGTATTATCCCGATCTGGGCGACGCCGCGCGCGCGATCGACTGCGTACCGCGCGACGCGTCGCTGGCAACGTACGACGAATGGTTCTCCGAAGTTGCCGCGCAGCGGCCCAAAGCGACCATCGACCGTACGAACGGCGTCGAGTATCTCGTCTATGCGGACGACTTTCCCAGCCCGTTCTCTCAGCGCACGTTACGTCCGGCGCTCGCCGCCGAAATCGCGCGCGGAGAGTACCGCGCCGTCTGCCGTTACGGCAACGTCGTCGCGTACGAGGCCGTCCGTGGCCGTTAGGAGCCTTTCGGTCCGCACGATTCCGGGTCCGGGGCGCTGGGCGACGCTGCGCGGGCTCTTGCCCGTACCGTTGCGGCGTTTCCCCGACTTTCTGCGCGCCGCGACGCGGCGGTACGGCAACGTCGTTGCGTTCTCGTTGCCGTGGCGCGCGTACGTCTTCGTAAACGAGCCGGCGGCGATCAAGGACATGCTGGTCGCGCAACAGCACGCCTTTTCCAAGTCCCTGGGCACACGCGTGCTGCGGCTGTTGCTCGGGGAAGGGCTTCTCACCAGCGAGGATCCGCTCCATTTGCGAATGCGCCGGATCGTGCAACCGGCCTTTCATCGCGAACGCATCGCCGAGTACGCTCACGTGATGGAGCGCGACGCACTCGAGTTTGCCGCTCGCGTGGAGTCCGGCGTTCCTTTCGATGCGCATCGGGCGATGACGGAGCTTACGCTGCGGATCGCGACGGAGACCCTTTTCGGCAGCGACGAGAGCGCCTCGGCCCAGGCGGTAGCACAGGCGCTGCGTTTGATGATGAGTGAGTTTCCCGCGATGCTGACGCCGATCGGTGCGTTACGCCAACGGCTTCCGCTGCGCAGTACGAGGCGGTTCCGGCAGGCGCGCGATACGCTCGACGAGATCATTTACGGTCTGATCGAGCGGCGGCGGAACGACGGCGCGCAGCGCGGCGACGCGCTCTCGATGCTGCTTGCGTCGCAAGCGGAGACGGGCGCCGACGGGCCGTCGAACGAGCAGATTCGCGATGAGATCATGACGCTCTTCATGGCCGGGCACGAAACGACGGCGAATGCGTTGACCTGGGCGCTCTATCTCTTGGCGTGCCATCCGGAGATCGCGCAGCGGACGGCGGAGGCGTCGTACGGCGGCGACCGCGAGCTTTTGGGCCGGGTCGTCAAAGAAGTCTTGCGGCTCTATCCGCCCGCCTGGATCATCGGACGGGAAACGCTCGCCGACGTGACGCTGGCCGGCGGCTACTTCATCCCGGCCGGAACGACGGTGTTCGCGGTGCCGCTGCTGCTGCATCGGAGGCCCGAGCACTTCCCCAACCCCGACGCGTTCGACCCCGACCGTTGGCTCGGCGCGGAGCCGCCTCCCTTTGCCTACGTTCCCTTCGGCGGCGGCGCACGCCGCTGCATCGGTGAGGAGTTTGCGCTGCGCGAAGCGGCAACGGTGCTGGAAACGTTGACCGGCCGTTTCCGTTTCGAGCTCGAAGCCGGCGCGCGCGTCGCCGTTGCGCCGCTGGTGACCCTTCGACCGGCGGGCCCGGTGATGATGCGCGCGCGCAGTCGCTGACGCTCGCCCATCGGGCGGCGCCGGCGACGTCGCGCCTCTTCCGTTAGGCCAAGACGAGTTGCTGCTCGCCCACGCCGGCGCGGCGAATCGCCCCGGCGATCATCTCGTCGGCGATCCCGGGAACCCGCCAGCGCGACTGCGCGTCGGGTGAGAGCCGATCGATCGGGTCGAAATAGACGAAGGCCTTGCCCGGCTTCACGCTGGGCGCCGCATAGACGGCGATGCCGTTTTCGCGGTCGTAGTACTCGTACGAATGCACGTCGCGCTTGCCGCCGCCGCCGGGAGCGTCGCAGACGAAGGTGGGCGTATTGAAACCGGCGGTACTGCCGCGCACGAACTTCTCGGTATCGATCGCCGTGGCGATGGTCGTACGCAGATCCTCGACGCCTTTGACCATGTCGTGCATGTACACGTAATACGGATGGACGTTCACGTGCCCGAGCCGTTTGACGAGCAACTGCATCCGTTCGGGGGTGTCGTTGACGCCGCGAATGAGCACGGACTGGTTCCGGGTAAAGATGCCGCGCTCGAAGAGTAGGCGCATCGCGTTCTGTGTGATCCACGTGATCTCTTCGGGAGCATTGAAGTGCGTGTGAAGCACGACCTCCTTACCGAGCGTGCGGCCGCGTTCGACGATCGTCGTCAGCGCATCGAGCCATTCGGCGTGCGTGATGAGCTTCATCGGCATGATCGCCGGCCCTTTGGTGGCGAAGCGCATGCGGCGCACGTGCGGTATGTCGAGCAGCGAGTTGCCGATAAACTCGACGTTCTTCGGCGAGAGCTGGTAAACGTCGCCGCCGGAGATCACGATGTCTTCGAGCTCCGGACGGCCGGCGATGTATTGAAACGCGTCCTGCCATTGCTTGGGCGTCTTCGCGAGCGCGACTTTGTCGACGTTCTCCGTGTCCGGGCCGATCGCATAACTGCGCGTGCAGAAGCGGCAGTAGACCGGACACACGTTGAGTGGGAGGAAGAGCGCCTTGTCGACGTAGCGGTGCACCAGTCCCGGCACGGGCGAGTCTTGCTGCTCGTGCAGCGAATCGAGCGTCAGCCGCGGATGATCGGGCAACGAAGCCGAGGCCAAGGGGATGAACTGACGGCGGATCGGGTCGTTCACCGGGTCGTTCCAGTCGATCAACGAGATGGCGTAGGGCGAGACGCGCACGGCCATCGGCGCTTGGCGGAAGCCGCGTTCCGCGTCCCGATAGAAATCGGCCGAGCAGACGTCGCGAATCGTCGCCAGCAGCTCGTCGGCCGTCTTGACCGATTGGCGCTGCTGCCAGAGGTGATCGAGAAACGTGGCTTCGTCGATCTCGGCGTAGGCCGGAATGTGTCGCCAAAACTCGCCCTGCTTGAGCTTCTTGTACTCGAACTGTCCGGGTGCAGCCGGAGGCTTGAGGTGGGTCGTTACGGTCATGGTCTCGTCCTCGTCGCGAACGTTGCGTTGAAATATTCGTGCAGCGCGGGATAATCGCGCAGCATCTGCAGTGCGGTCTCGGCATGCCCCTTCACGTAACCGTTGCCGATGATCATCGTGACGTCGCGTCCGGCGCCTTCGGCACCGAGCGCGGCGGCCGTAAACGAGGTGCACATCGAGAAAAAATAAACCGTGCCGCCGTCGCGCGCACACAGGATCGACGCGAGCTCGGTTCCCGGAACGTTGACGCAGTTGACGACGAGATCGGCGAGAGCGGGCGCGCCCGCGAGAACGCGTTGGCTTGCCTCGAGTGCGTCGCGCGCATCGGCGACGACCAAGTGGTCGACGAACCGTTCGCGGCGCAACAGCCGGGCGCCGGGCGTCGAATCGCCGGGAACGAGTCCGATGACGCGGCCGTGCGGCGCGGTCCGTGCTTTCGCCTGCGCGCAGGCGAGCAACCCGCTCTTACCGTCGGCACCGACGACGACGACCGTCGCGCCGGGTGAGGCGAGGCGCGCGACCTGTGCCGGCGCCCCGGCGACGTCGAGCACGGCCAGCGCGACGCTCTCGTCGATATCGCCGGGAAGCCGCGTCCACAGGCCGCTTTCGAAGAGTATCGCCTTGCCGCGCACCCGGATCCGGCCGGTGCGAAGGTCGACGTCCCGGATCGCTTCGATCTGCAGCGGCGTCAGCGTCAGCGAGACGAGCGAGGCGATCCGTTCGCCCGCGCGCAGATCGATCGCCGCGCGCAACTCGTCGCCGATCGCGAGCACGCGTCCGACGAACATGCCGCCGCTGCCGGTGACGGGGTTATGTTGCTTGCCGCGCTCGCTCACGATCTCGAGCACGCGCTGGGCGATCCGTTGGGGGTCGCGCCCGCAGGTATCGCAGAGCTGCTTGAATGATGCCGAGTCGATATTGAGCGCGTCGACCTCGCAGAGCAGTTCGTTGGGCCCGGCTACCGGCGTGTTGTCGATTCGCCACGCGTCCTGCGGCATGGCCCCGGCCGGCTCGAGCACGCGGTGGGCGCCCAGCGGATGGCAACGCGCGGTAAGCGGACCGCTCACGGCTAGCGTACGCAGACTCCGCCGCGCTCGAACGGCATGCTGAGCACGATCGTGGTGCGCGTGCGCGCCATGCCCGGCATCGCCTTGAGCCGCGCGAGCAACTCATCGAGATGCTGCGTCGAACGGGTCACGGCCTTGCAGAGAAAACTCTCCTCACCGGCAACCGAGTGGACCTCGCAGATTTCGGGCATCTCGCTGAGGCGGCGGGTGAAATCGTCATACGCGCAGTCGGGCGACGTGTAGCAGCTCACGAACGCGGTCAGGTGCAGACCGAGGCGCTCGGGATCGAGCTGCGCGCAATACGCGCGGATGTAGCCGCGCTGTTCGAGCCGTTTCACCCGGTCGTGGACGGCGGGCGCTTTGAGACCGACGATCGCGGCCAACTCGGTAAAGGTCGAGCGCGCGTTGCGCTGCAACGCTTCGAGAAGTTGGAGGTCGAGCTCGTCGAGCTCTTCGTTGATCAGCACCATATTCGACATAGGAGAGAGAATTGCCGAAGAATATTCGGCCTATCAACAATAACACCATAAATCCGTTCGGCGCAAGCCGGGGCTTATGGATTCCCCGTCTTTTCCTGACGCTGACCCTCCTGGCGGGATGCGCCTCGCCGCCGCCCGAGCGCTCGGCGGCGACGCTGCGGTTCGATCTCGCCGCCGACCCCCAGAACCTCAATCCGCTCTTTCTGGCCCCCGACGCGGCCTCGGTTCAAGCGCAGATCGCCCGTCTCTCCTTCGAGCCGTTCATCGACCTCGACGCGCGGGGACGGGCGCAACCGGTCCTTCTGCGGGAGATTCCGACGCGAGCCAACGGCGGGATCTCGCCCGACGGGCGGACGATCCGCTACCGGTTGCGCGCCGGAGTGCGATGGAGCGACGGCCGGCCGGTAACCGCGCAGGACGTGCTCTTCACGCTGCACGCGATCCTCGATCCGCGCAATCCGGTGCGCTCGCACGAAGGATACGATCTCATCGACCGGGCGCAGGCGCGCGGCGCGCAGACCGTGATCTTTCACCTCGAGCATGCCTGGGCGCCCGCGGTGATGACGTACTTTTCGGAAGGCTTCTCGCCGCAATTCGTGTTGCCGGCCCATGTGCTGCGCGCCGAGCTTCCGCTCGCGCGAGCCGCATTCGACGCCGCGCCGGCGGTCGGCGACGGACCGTATACGTTCGTCTCGTGGAAGCGCGGGGAGGGTTTGCGGTATGCGGCCAATCCGCGATACTGGCGCGGCCGGCCGGCCGTTGCGCACCTGGTCGTTCGAATCGTTCCCGATCCGACCACCAATCTGTTGCTGCTGCGCTCGGGATCTCTAGACTGGAACCTGCTCGCGCCGGCGCAGCTTGCGGTCGTGCGCGGCGATCGGCGGCTAGGGTTCGTCACCGTGCCGAGCGCCGTCGTTGCGGGGCTCGTCTTCAACGCCGCGCATCCGCCGCTCGACGACGCGCGGATGCGCCGCGCGCTGGCGATGTCGATCGATCGCGACGCGATCTCACGAAAGATCACGCTCGGACTCTACCCGGTCACCAACATGATTCAGCCGCAGTTTTCTTGGGCGTTCGACCGATCGGTTCGCGAGCCCGGCTACGATCCCGCCGGCGCGGACCGGCTCTTCGATCGCGCGGGATGGCGACGCGGGACCGACGGGCTGCGCCGGCGCGGCGGCCTGCCGCTGCGCTTCACGTACGTGCAGTTCGTCGAGTCGGCCACGGGCGTGCGAGTAGCGACGACGGTTCAGGAAGAGCTGCGTGAGCGCGGCATCGATCTGGAGATCAAGTCGGTCAGCAACGCGCA
>JASHOM010000142.1 GCA_030041115.1 Vulcanimicrobiota bacterium
TGGGCGCGTTCTGGTTCGATTACGGCGGTGGAACGTACGGAACCTCGCAACCCGCAAAGAGCGCGCTGGCCGTTCCCTCGCTTCAAGCGCAACTCTTTGCGAACGGCAAGTGGAGCGTGAATCTCGAGGAGAGCGGTTCGTTCACGCTGCCGACGTTCGCGCAGCAGTATCTCTACGCCGAAGAAGACGAGCCGTTAACGGTGCAGGAGCAACGCAACGGGCTGCAAGCCGCGACGCTCACGTACACCGACGATGCGCGCGTCCGCGTTTCGTTCGAGCAGGCGTCCGAGAACGTCAGCGGCGCGGCCTCGGGCAGGATCGTCTCGACGGGATTCTCGGCGATTTGGCAAATCGCGCCGGCCATCTCGCTGCGTGCTTGGACGATGCACGTCACCGACACGGTCGAGTCGAGTGCGGTGCCGCTCGCATATCCCGCCGGCACGCCGACCGTCGACGCGTTGTGGCTCACCTACGACACCGGCGACGGCCTACGCGCCGACGCGATCTACCGTCGTGACTTGCTCGACGGTCTGCCGTTCTACCACGTCGACGGCGCGATCTCGGCGCCGATCGTCAACCGGCTGCGTTGGTACGCGGGCGCGGAGGACCGAATGCGGCGAACGTTCGTCGATCTGGGCCTGCGCTTCGCGCAGTAGGGGAAGGATCTCCCGGGTACCGGTGCGCGCTACTCCTCGTCGCGGCGATGCGGCCGGCGGCGGCGCCGCGTCGGCGGTGCGCCGGCTACGCCGGCCGGCGGCCCCGAGTCACGCGGAGCACGCGGAGCGCGAGTGCCGTAGTCGCCGTTGCCCGAGACGCCGCCCAGGAGCGCTTTGCGCGAGAGATTGATCCGGCCTTGCCCGTCGATCTCGATGACCTTCACCATGATCTCGTCGCCGAGCTTGACCACGTCTTCCACTTTCTCCACGCGCGCCGGCGCGAGCTGACTGATGTGAACGAGCCCTTCTTTGCCGGGAAGGATCTGCACGAACGCCCCGATGTTGATGATGCGCGTCACGGTGCCGCGATAGGTTTCACCGACGATGACGTCGCGGGTGAGGTTCTCGACGATCTGCTTGGCCTTGTCGCCCGACGCGCCGTCCAGCGAGGTGATGAAGACGCTGCCGTCGTCCTCGATGTCGATCTTCTCCACTCCGGTATCGGCGATGATCTTGTTGATCACCTTGCCGCCGGGGCCGATGACGTCCTTGATCTTCGCCGGATCGATCTTGACGATGATCATGCGGGGTGCGTATTCCGAGAGCTGCTCGCGCGGCCGCGCGATCGCCTCGGCGAGCTTGTCGATGATCGCGTGACGCGACTTGCGCGCCTGCTCCATCGCCTGGCGCATGATCTCGATCGTGATGCCTTGGACCTTGATGTCCATTTGAATCGCGGTGATGCCCTTCTTGGTGCCCGCCACCTTGAAGTCCATCTCGCCCAGCGAGTCTTCGAGCCCCTGAATGTCGGTGAGAATCGAGTATTTGCTGCCTTTGAGGATGAGCCCCATCGCGACTCCGGCAACGTGCTCGCGAATCGGAACGCCGGCATCCATCAGCGCGAGCGTCGAGCCGCAGACCGAAGCCATCGAGGACGAGCCGTTGGACTCGAGCACTTCGCTCATTAGACGAAGCGTATATGGAAACTCGTCTTTCGGCGGCAGGACGGGTACGAGGGCGCGCTCGGCGAGGTGACCGTGACCGATTTCGCGGCGACCGGGCCCGCGCATCGGGCGCGTCTCGCCCACCGAGTACGGCGGAAAGTTATAGAAGTGCATGTAGCGCTTGTCTTCGAGCTCGACGATTCCGTCGAGCCGTTGCGCGTCGCTGGTCGAGCCGAGCGTCGCGGCGGTGAAGACTTGCGTCTGACCGCGCGTGAAGATGCCCGAACCGTGCACTCGCGGAACGTAGTGCACTTTGCACCAGATAGGACGCACTTCGTCGGGCTTTCGCCCGTCGGGGCGAACCTTTTCGTCAACGACCATCGCGCGAAGCTCGTCCTCCTCCATCGTCTTGACGATGTTGTAGAAATCCTTCGCAGTCGCCGGGTTCTCGAGCAGGGCTTTGACGGAATCGTCTTTCTTGCCGCAGCGGGCCAGCGCTTCGTCCACGCTCAGCGCGCTGAAAGCCGTCTCGCGCTTTTGCTTGTCGACCGTCCTCATCGCTTTGGCGACGTCCTTCGCGAACGTCTTGTGGACCCAGCGTTCCAGATCTGAATCGACCGAAGCGACCGGATACTCGCGCTTCTCCTTTCCCGCCTTGCGCGTGAGTTGTTCGATCGCCTTGACGATCTTGCGAATCTCACCGTGCGCGAACTCGACCGCGCCGAGGAAATCCTCCTCGCTGATTTCGTTGCCGCCGCCTTCGACCATCATGACCCCGTCGGACGTGCCGGCGATGACGATGTCCATTCCGCCGCTCTCGTACTGCGGAAGCGTCGGATTGCAGACGTATTCGCCGCGCTCGTCGCGCCCGACGCGCACGGCCGCGACCGTCTTCTCGAACGGAATGTCGCTCAGCGCGAGTGCCGCACCGGCGGCGCAGACGCCGAGCACGTCGGCGTCGAGCTGTGGGTCGATCGACAGCACGGTCGCGACGATTTGAACGTCGTTGCGAAATCCGTCGGGGAAGAGCGGGCGAATCGGACGGTCGATCTGACGCGAGCTCAGCACCGCGTGTTCGGGCGGGCGTCCTTCGCGCTTGATGTAGCCGCCCGGTATTTTCCCGGCCGCATACATCTTCTCTTCGAAATCGCAGGTGAGAGGAAAAAAGTCGATGCCTTCGCGAGGTTTTTGGGAGGCAGTAACGGCGCAGAGCACGACGTTTTGATCGCCATAACGAACCAATGCGGAGCCGTTTGCTTGCTTCGCCAGTTCGCCGGTTTCGATGATCATCGTGCGCCCGCCGACCGTTAAGCTTACGGATTCGGGCACAGTATCTCCTAAATTCGAACTATTTTATTCTTTTGTTTACCTCGCCGTCATTCGGCAGGGCCGGGCGTCAACCTGCCCTAAAACGCCCTTCCCATGCAACCGCTCACCCCCGCGGGCTTGACCGAGCTCAAGCTCAAGGCCAACGACGTGCGTCAAGGCATCATTCGCGCGCTCCTGGCGGCGGGCTCCGGGCACTCGGCCGGACCGCTCGACATGTCCGACGTTTTCACCGCATTGTACGGCTATTTGATGCGTCACGATCCGGCCAAGCCGGATTGGCCGCAACGCGATCGCCTCATCCTTTCGTGCGGTCATATCGCGCCGGTGCGCTACTCGGCGATGGCGAACTTCGGTTACTTTCCGCTCGACGAGCTGCTGACGCTGCGGAAATTCGGCACCCGCTTGCAGGGACACCCGGAGCGCGTGCGTTTACCGGCCGTCGAGACGACCTCCGGTCCGCTCGGCGAGGGTCTTGCGCAGGCGGTCGGAATGGCGCTCGGCGCGAAGATGGACGGTAAGGATTTTCGCCTCTGGGTCGTGACGTCGGACGCCGAGCATCAGTGCGGCCTGCATTGGGAGGCCGTGCTGACCGGCGCGAAGTTCGCGCTCGACAACGTTACCGCGATCGTCGATCGAAACTTCATTCAGATCGACGGCAGCACCGAGGACGTGATGCCGCTCGAGCCGCTGGTCGAGAAGTACCGGGCCTTCAACTGGGAGGTCTTCGAGTGCGACGGTAACGACATCGCGGCGTTCATCGAGACGGCCGCGCGCGCGACCCAAACCGTCGGCAAACCGCAGGTGATCGTCGCCCACACGGTGCCCGGCAAGGGCGTATCGTACATGGAGGGCGACTACACGTGGCACGGCAAGGCGCCCAACGCGCAGCAAGCGGAGGAAGCGCTGCGCGAGCTGACGGCCGCGCGCGAGAGGATTGCGTCGGATGGCTAGCGGCACGAACGTTTTCGACGACGCGGCTCGCGCGATGCACCTCGTGGATTATCTCGGCGCAGAGCTCAAACAAATTCCCACGCGTAACGGCTTCGGCGAAGGCGTGATCGAGGCCGGCTCGCGCGACCGCAACGTTCTGGGCATCTGCGCGGATCTTTCGGAATCGACGCGCTTCGAAGGCTTCAAGAAGGCTCATCCCGGCCAGTACGTCGAGCTCGGCGTCTCCGAGCAAATGCTGGTGGCGATGGCCGGTGGACTCGCGGCGGTCGGGAAGATACCGTGGATCGCCAGCTACGCGATGTTCAATCCGGGGCGCTCGTGGGAGCAAGTGCGCACGATCATGGCCCTCAACGAAACCAACGTCAAGATCGCCGGCGCGCACGCCGGAGTTTCGGTCGGCCCCGACGGCGCCACGCACCAGGCGATCGAGGACATTGCGATCATGCGCGTCATTCCGCATATGACCGTCGTCGTGCCCTGCGACGCCGTCCAAACCAAAAAGGCGACGCTCGCGCTCTCCGCCGCGTGGGGACCGGCCTACTTGCGTTTCGGGCGCGAGAAGTCGGCCGTCGTCACCACCGGCGAGACGCCGTTTGAAATCGGCAAGGCGCAAACGTTCCGCGAGGGACGCGACGTAGCGATCGTCGCCTGCGGCATCTTGGTGTACAACGCGCTGCTCGCCGCCGATCGGCTCGCCCGCGAAGCCGGCATCGAGTGCGCGGTCGTCAACAATCACACGGTCAAGCCGATGGATGAAGCCGCGATCGTCGATGCGGCGCGCGCCTGCGGCGCGATCGTGACGGTCGAAGAGCACCAGAAACACGCCGGCATGGGCTCGCGCGTCGCCGAAATCCTCGCGCAGCGACTGCCGGTGCCCATCGAGATGGTCGGCGTCGACGACACCTTCGGCCAATCGGGCGATCCCGCCGAGCTCATCGAGTTTTACGGCATGGGCGTCGCCTCGATCGAAGCGGCGGTTCGCCGGGCGCACCGGCGCAAGAAGCCGCCGCTGCGGCTCTAAAGCTTCTCGCTCGGACCGAAGGTAAGCGCGTCCGGATAGGCCTTCACGCCGCGAATGACGCGCGAGACGTCGCCGCTTCCCGGAGCGTAGACGGTGATGGTGCTGTTGCCGACGTTTGCGACGTACAAGTTGCCGCTTCGGTCGAACGTCATCGAGCTTGGGAAGTGCAGGCCCTTGGCGATCGTGCGCTGCTTTGCGCCGCCCGGCGCGTAGACGACGATCTTGTGCCCGTACATGACGTAGAGTTCGCCCGACGGCGCCACGACCGGATCGCCCGGGGCGTCGGCGATCTCGCGGTGGATTCGTCGAAACGGCTTGCTCGCGCCGGAGTGATAGACGCTGATCGAACCCCAGCTCTTGCTATTTCCGCCGTAGGCGTTGGTGACGTAGAGATTGCCGGACGAGTCGAACGCCAGCCCGTCGGGATAGTCGACGCCGTCGGTGATCATCCGCGACGCGTACTGACTGCCGGGCGCAAAGACCGAAACCGCGCCGGGCAGACCGGCGCTCGCCACGTAGAGGTTTCCCGACGAGTCGAACGCCATCGCGCAGGGAGTGATGCCGCTTCGACCGATCGTGCGCAGTAGGGATTTCTTTCCGGGCGCATAGACCGCGATCGGCTCGCTGAACCACGGACAGCCGCTGCCCACGTAGAGGTTTCCGGCTCCGTCGAAGAGCGGAACGTAGGCCGGGCCGTGAAGACCTTGGGTGATCTTGAGCATCGGCTCCGATTTTCCGGGCGGGTACACCGTGATGAACGCGCTCGTCACGCTGCCGCCGCCGTCACCGTAGAAGTTGCCGACGTATAAGTTGCCGGCCGCGTCGAACGTGAGGCCCGACGGACTGACGATCCCGCTGGTTATCGTGCGTTCCACCTGCGAGCTTCCCGGCGGGTAAACCGTCACCGTCGACTCGTAGGTGTTCGCGACGTAAAGATTGCCGGTAGCGTCAAACGCGAGCGACTCGGGATCGTCGAGTCCGCTGGCCACCTCGATCGTGTGCGAGGGCTTCGAGCTGCCCGGCGAATAGACCGCGATCTGGTTGTGAGTGGGGTTGGCGACGTACAAGTGCCCGTCCGGATCGGAGGCCAGCGCTCGCGGATCGTAGATGCCTCTCGTGATCGCGTAGGCGGGCATGGTGGCGCCCGGCGGATAGACGAGAACGCGCCCGCCGCTATTCACAAACCGCAACTGCGCCGAATACAAGCTGCCGTCGTCGTCGAAGCAGAGTCTGCCGGCGCCTCCGTCGAGCTTGCGCAGCAGCCGCGCCGTGCGCTCGGCGTAAACGTTGACGTCGTCACCGACGTCGACGTACGCGTTGTCGTGACGATCGAATGCAATCGCGCCCGCTCCCCCGTGGCCGGTTTCGATCGTGAGGAAGG
>JASHOM010000143.1 GCA_030041115.1 Vulcanimicrobiota bacterium
GTCGGCGGCGGCGTTGCCGCGACGGCCGCGCGCCCGGTCCACGGCGTCCCGGCAAGAAGAACGGCCGTGAATGCGCCGCCGGCGGCGAGGGAGGCGAAGAATGAAGAGGGTCTCACGCGGCTGGCTTTGGGGACCCCGGCAGCGCCTCCTTTTGACACGCTTGATATAATGCAGGGGCTGTGAAATCCAAAATCCACCCGAAGTGGTACCCCGAGGCTCGCGTTCACTGCGCCTGCGGCAATAGCTTCGTGACCGGCTCGACGCTGCCGGAGATTGCGGTCGAGATTTGCGCCGCTTGCCACCCCCTCTTTACCGGCCAGCAGAAGCTGGTCGACACCGCGGGGCGCGTCGACAAGTTCAACCAGCGCTCGGCCGTTGCACGCCGTAAGCAAGAAGAAGCGGCGGCGCGGAAAGCCGCGCGCGAGGCGAAGAAGGCGGCAGCCGCTCTCTGATCGAGCGCCTAAATTCGATGGCGCGGCGCTTCGACGAGATCGAAGCGGAGCTCGCGAACCCCACGGGTCTCTTCGATCAGTCGCGATACACTGCGCTCGTCAAGGAGCGCGCCCAACTCGAAGCTCCGGTGGAGATCTTCCGGAAGCTCGCCTGGGTGCGTGCGGAGATCGAAGCCAACGAGGCGCTCGTTCGCCAAGGTGACGGAGAGTTGCGCGACCTCGCGCAAGAGGAGAACGTCGGGCTGCGCGCACGCGTCGCCGAGCTCGAGCACGAGCTCTCGCAGCTCATGGTCCCGCGGGACCCCGACGACGCGAAGGACGTCTTCGTCGAGATCCGAGCGGGCACCGGCGGCGACGAAGCCGCGATCTTCGCGGGCGATCTCGCCCGCATGTACATTCGCTTCGCCGAATCTACGGGGATGAAGGTCGAGCTGGTTTCGGAGAGCCCCAGCGAAGCCGGCGGTTACAAGGAGATTGTCTTCGCCGTCAAAGGCGGCGAGGCGTATCGCTTTCTCAAGCACGAATCGGGCGTCCATCGCGTGCAGCGCGTTCCAACCACCGAAGCGCAGGGGCGGATCCATACCAGCACGGCGACCGTCGCGGTACTGCCTCAGGTCGAAGATGAAGTCGAGATCGAGATCAAGCCGGCCGATCTGCAAATTGACACGTATAAGGCCTCAGGCGCCGGCGGACAGTACGTCAACAAAACCGAGTCGGCGATCCGCATCACGCACGTTCCAACGGGCATCGTCGTCGCCTCGCAGCAGGAGCGTTCGCAGCAACAGAACCGCGAGAAAGCAATGCAGATGCTTCGCGCGACGCTATACGATCGAAAACGTCGCGAACAGGAAGAGGCGGTGGGCTCGATGCGCCGCTCGCAGGTCGGCACCGGGGAACGCGCGGAAAAGATCCGCACGTACAACTTCCCGCAGGATCGTATTACCGATCACCGCATCAATCGCAGCTTTGGGAACATCCGCGGCGTCATGGACGGAAATTTGCGGCAGATCAGCGAGGAGTTGATCGCCGACGAACGCGCCCGGCTTCTGGCCGGCGAGGAAATCTCGTGACGCAAAGCAGCGTCGCGGCTCTTTTCGATTGGGGGGTTCACGATCTCGCCGAGCGGAGCGAGTCGTCGCGCGCGGATGTGTCGCTCCTCATGGCACATGCCATGGGCCGATCGCGCGGGTGGCTCGTTGCGCAGCCCGACGCGCTGCTCTCGGAGGAACAGATTGCCGCGTTCGTCGAGTTGTGCAATCGTCGCAAGAGAGGGGAGCCGATTGCGTATATCTTGGGCTCGGCGGGATTCTACGGTCGCGAATTCCTCGTGAACGACCGCGTGCTCGTACCGCGGCCCGAAACGGAGCATCTGGTAGAAGACGCGCTGGGCTTCATTCGCGGGCCCGTGCGCGTGCTCGACGTCGGAACCGGGTGCGGGGCGATCGCATGCACGATCGCGGCGGAGACGGACGCGACGGTAGATGCGGATGACGTTTCACCGGCGGCGATCGAAATCGCCACGGAAAACGCTCGCAGGCTCGGCGTGGGGGATCGCTGCAGCTTCTACCGCGGCGACCTCGTAGAACCGGTTCGCGGCAACCGGTACGACGTCGTCATCGCAAACTTGCCGTACGTTCCGACCGGCGATCTGCCCGAGCGGCCCGAGCCGGCGTCGTTCGAGCCTCGCGAGGCGCTCGATGGGGGTCCCGATGGTTTGGGGCCGTACCGCCGCCTGCTCGCGGAACTTCCGGCGTTGCTCGGCGACCGCGCGCTGACCTTGCTCGAAGCGGCGCCGCCGACGATTTCGCAGCTTGCCGAGCTCGTACGTCGCGCGCTGCGCGATTGGGTCGTCACCGTTTGCAACGACTACGCGGGCCTTGCGCGCTACGTTCGAGCGAGTGCGTCCCCCGGCGCGGCCGGGGGCCCGGCGGCCGGAATCGGGCCGGGCGCGGTGGCGACCGGCCGCTCCAGGTAACCAAGCGGTGAAGCCCGAACCAAGACGACCCGAGATGGCGAAGTATATCTTCTTCACCGGGGGCGTCGTGAGTTCGCTCGGCAAGGGCATCACGGCCGCCTCGCTCGGCCGGCTTCTCAAAGCCCGCGGCTTGAGCGTTTCGATCCAAAAGCTCGACCCCTACATCAACGTCGACGCCGGCACGATGAATCCGTATCAGCACGGCGAGGTCTTCGTTACCGAGGACGGTGCCGAGACCGATCTGGATCTCGGCCACTACGAACGCTTCATCGACGAGAATCTGCAGCGCGCAAACAACGTTACGACAGGGCAGATTTACAACTCGGTGATCGAGAAGGAGCGGCGCGGCGAATATCTCGGCGCGACCGTACAGGTCATCCCGCACATCACCAACGAAATCAAGGCGCACGTCAAGCGCATTGCCGAGGCCAGCCGCGCGGAAGTCTGCATCGTCGAAGTCGGCGGCACGGTCGGCGACATCGAATCGTTGCCGTTCCTCGAAGCGATCCGTCAGATGCGCTACGACGTCGGCGACGAGAACGTGATGTACGTCCATCTCACGCTGGTCCCGCACTTGGGAGCTGCCGACGAGCTCAAGACGAAACCGACTCAGCACTCCGTGCGCGAGCTGCGCGGAATCGGCATTTCGCCCGATGCGATCGTCTGCCGCACGCAGTCGCCGCTGCCGATGGCACTCGAACTGAAGGAGAAGATCGCGCTTTTCTGCGACGTTCCCCCGAGCGCCGTCGTGCAGAACATCGACGCGCGCACGATTTATCAGGTGCCGCTCAACCTCGAGGCGGAGGGCCTTGCGCAAGCCGCAGTCCGCAAGCTCAATTTGCGGGCGAGCGTGCCGATGCTCGACGACTGGGTCGGGATCGCCGAACGGCTGCTCCACCCGCGCCGGAGCGTGACGATCGCGCTCGTCGGCAAGTACGTCGAGCTCAAGGATGCCTACATCTCGATCAACGAGGCCCTAGCGCACGCCGGCATTTTCCATCACGCTTCGGTGGAGATCAAGCGGATCGATTCGGAGCTGGTCGAAAACGAGGGCGTCGACGTATTGCGCGGCGCGCACGGCGTCTTGGTTGCGCCGGGCTTCGGCGCGCGCGGCGTCAAGGGGAAGCTGCGGGCGATCCAACACGTGCGCGAGCGTGGATTGCCGTTCTTGGGCATCTGCTACGGCATGCAGTTGGCGTGCGTCGAGTTCGCGCGCAACGTCTGCGGTCTCCCCGAGGCGATGACCAGCGAAGTGGACGAAACGAGCACCGACCCCGTGATCGACTTCATGCCCGATCAGCGGAACCTGGAGATGCTGGGCGGCACGATGCGGCTGGGAACCTATGCGTGTACGCTCGAACCCGGCAGTCATGCGGCGCGCGCCTACGGCGAGCTGGAGATCAGCGAGCGGCATCGTCACCGCTACGAGTTCAACGATCGTTATCGTCCCATCTTCGAGGAGCACGGAATGCGCTTCTCCGGCCATCACATGGTCGGCAAAACGCGGCTGGTCGAAGTGATCGAGCTGCCTGCCGACATGCATCCGTGGTTCGTCGCGACGCAAGCGCATCCGGAGTTCAAATCGCGGCCCAATCGGCCCGCGCCGCTCTACCGCGACTTCATTGGCGCCGCGCTCGCTCACGAAGAGCGCATCGACGGCCGGGCGGGCGTTGCCGAGGCGGCCTCCTGGACGCAGGCCTAATCACCGCCGTCGTCCTCACGCGCGACGAAGAACGGAACCTGCCCCGCGCGCTCACGAGCCTGCCGCGCGGCATCGGACTCTTCGTTCTCGATGCCGGCTCGCGCGATCACACCGTGCAGTTTGCGCGCGCGGCCGGCGCCGAAGTCGTCCAGCGCGAATGGACCGACTTCGTCGACGCGCGGAGCTTTGCGCTGGCGCAAATCCGCACGCCATGGACCTTGATGATCGACGCCGACGAAGCGCTCGACGACGTGCTGTGCGACGCAATTCTCAACGCATCGCCGGAAGCCGACGCCTATCGCATGCGGCGCACGACCTACTTTTGCGGAAAGCCGATGCGGATCTGGCGCGACGAAGCGCTGCTGCGACTCTTTCGCGCGGAGCGCGTTACCCTGCAGGCGCATCCGGCGGCTGCGCGGCGGGCGCCCGTGCACGAGGCTTGGACCACGAGCGGAAGCGTCGGCGATCTTGCCGGGACGCTGCTGCACTATTCCTATCCCGACGCGGCAAGCTATCGTGCAAAGTACGAGCGCTACACGTCGCTCGAAGCGCGGAACATGAAAGGTTCGCTCGTCGGCCTCGTCGCTCGCGCGTGCGCCGGCATCCTGCGCCTGGCCTGGCTGCTCTTCGCGCGTGGAGCGGTCCTCGATGGCTCGCGCGGATGGTACGTGGCCTTCTACTCGGCCTTCTATCCCGCCGTCGCCGCGCGCAAAGCGCTCTGGCCGTGACTCGGGCGCGCGTCGGCCTCGATGCCCGATTGACGCGTCAGCTCTCGGCCGGGATGAAGACGTACGTATCCGAGCTGACGCTGTGCCTGCCGCAGGTCGCTCCGGAATACGCCTACGTGCCGTTCACGCGCGGCGGGAACTTCGGCTGGAACGAGCAAGTCGCTTTGCCGCTGGCCATGCGGCGCGCAAGGCTCGACCTCGTGCACTTTCTTTCGCAGTACGTCCCGATACTTCTGCCGCGCCGGTTCGTCATGACGATTCACGATCTGATTCACCTGCGATTTCCGCAACATTTCAAGGCGAAAGTTGGCCCGTACTATGCGACGGTCGTGCGCCGGGCATGTGCGCGCGCCGCCCGCGTGATCACCGACGACGAACGCACGGTGGACGATCTCGCAACGCTGCTCGCCGTCGATCGCGCGAAAGTCCGTGTCGTTCCGCTCGGCGCCGGCGACGTCTACCGGCGCGCCGTTGCGCCGTACGCGGGGACGCGCCCATATCTGCTCTACGCCGGCAATCATCGCGAGCACAAGGGCTTGGCGACGCTCTTCGAGGCCTGGTCGACGTTACCGGAAACGCGGGAAGTGGATCTCTATCTGACCGGTCCCGACGACTTCGCCGGCGAGTTGCAGTGCCGCAGCCGGCCGAACCGCACGCTCGTCGCGCTGGGCGACGTGACGACGGAGCGCCTTGCCGCTTACTACGCCGGGGCCCGCGCCCTCGTTCAGCCGGCACTGCGCGAGGGGTTTGGGCTGCCGGTGCTCGAGGCGATGTCGGTAGGCTGTGCCGTCATTGCATGCGAAGAGGCGGTTCCGCGCCCGTTGGCCCCGGCGGCGCTAACATTCGCGGCGCACGACGTTGGAGCGCTGCGAACGTTGCTCGAGGGTGTCCTGGGCGACGAGAGCTTGCGCGCGCGGGCAATCGCCGCCGGCACGCAAGCGGCGCGCGAGCTAACCTGGGAGCGCTGTGCGCGCGCTACCGCCGACGTCTATCGCGAGATTTTGGAGGAACGTTGAAACGGGCAATCGCGCTGCTAGCGCTCGCTCTGCTGGCGGCCGAGCCGCACTCGACCGCGTCGCCGAAGCCGAACACCGGACCGCGACCGATTGCGATCGTGATCAACGGCGACGTGCTCGCACTCGATCCGCCACCGCGTTTCGAACGCAACTTGCTCTTGGTCCCGGTGCGGCGAACGATCGAAGCGCTCGGGCTCTCGTACGAGCGCTCCGGCAAGGTCATTACCACGCAAGTCGGGTCGAAGACGGTCACGCTGACGATCGGCAGCCCGGTCGCGCAGATCGACGGCGAGCGGGTGACGCTCGACGCGCCGCCGGTCGACTTCCACGACGTGCTTTACGTTCCGTTGCGTTTCTTTACCGACGTTCTCGGCGCCCAGGCAAGCCTCGACCGGCGCGCCAATACCGTGACGATCGTCGCGCAACTCGTCGGCCGTTCCTTCAACGGTCTCGTCAAGACCGGCAGCGGACTGCAGCGGTTCGGCACCGTTGCCGCGGTCGACGTGATCTCCGATCCGCCCACGATCACGCTGGAATCAAACGGCATCGTCAAGACGATTCCCGTCGCGCCCAACGCGGCGATCGACGTGCAGGACGTCAACGTCAACGTGACGTCGCCCGGTGAGCTCGGCGACGTGCGCCCGGGCGACTTCGCTCGCGTCGAGATGCGCAAAGACGGCCGCGTTACACGGGTCGTCGACGAATACGGCTCGCGCAGCGGGCGAATCGTCGCCATCGCGGGCGGCGAGTTCGTGCTCGACGACGGGCAAGTGATCCAAGACGGCCGGACGACGGAGATTTCTCTCAACGGCAGGGCCGCGTCGTTCGACCAGCTTGCGCCCGACGACGAGGTCACCGTCCGCTACAACGTCGAGACCAACGAAGTGCGCGAGATTCTCGCCAGCCGCAGCGCCGTCGGCGGGGCGGCCGTGGGCGCGGTACAGGTCACCGACGTCGGCAGCGATGCCAACCATCCGCTCCATCCCGGCGACGTCGTCCACGTGACGATGCACGGTACTCCCGGCGGCTCCGCGAGCTTCGACATCGGTCCCGACGTCGTCGATCAAGCGATGGAGCAACGCGCACCCGGCGTCTATTTCGGAAGCTACACGATTCCGCGAGGCGCCAACTTCAACGACGTCGCGCTGATCGGTCGCCTAACCGTCGGCTCGGCAACGGCCCAAGCTCCTGCGCCCGGGAGCATCTCGGCCTCGAGCATCGGTCCGGGCATTGCGGATTTCGCGCCGGACGAAAATGCGACCATCAACACGAACCGGCCGGCCGTTTACGCGACCTTCGCCTCGGACGCAGTCCCGGTTAACGCCGCAAGTGCGTTGCTGTGGATCGATGGGCGCGACGTAACTTCGGAATGCGTGCGGACGGCCGAGTTCATTCAGTATCTGCCTTCATACGACTACCCCGACGGTCAAATACACGTCACGGTGCGCGTGGCCGACGAAGCCGGAAACACCACGACGAAGTCGTGGACTTTCTGGATCAGGACGCGTTGATGAGCGAGTGCATTTTCTGCAAGATCGCCGCCGGCGAGATACGGGCAGCGGTAGTCTATCGCGACGACCGTGTCATCGCGATCGAAGATCTCAACCCGCAGGCGCCGACGCATCTGCTCGTGATGCCGGTCGCGCATTACGATACGCTTGCGGACGCGGCCGAGGACGGCCGGCTGACCTCCGCCTTGGTTGCGGTCGCATCGCGATTGGGCCGCGAACGCGGCGGAGCGCGCGGGTTTCGTCTCGTGGTCAATACCGGTCCGCAAGGCGGGCAAACGGTTGGACACGTGCACGTGCACGTGCTTGCGGGTCGCGCGATGACCTGGCCACCGGGGTAGCGTATTTGACGGTCCTTCCGCCCTATGTTACTCTGGTCGCGGGCTTACGCGGCCTAATTTTTCGTGCTGAAAGGGGGGTCGTCAAGAGATGGAAGTTCGCATCGCTCCGGGCGAAACGATCGAGAGCGCGTTGCGCCGCTTCAAGAAGGCCACCCAAAAGGCCGGCATTCTGGCGGAGGCGCGCAAGCACGAGCATTACGAAAAGCCAAGCGTTCGCCGCAAGAAGAAGTCCGCCGCGGCACGCAAGCGTCGCGCCTAAGCAAGGACTGTGGGAGCGCTCAAAGAGCGCATCGCCTCCGATTTAAAAGAGGCGATGCGAGCTCGCGACCGGCTTCGCCTGGATACCTTGCGGTCGGCGCTTTCCGGCTTTCTGTACAAACGGACCGAAAGCGGCCGGGAGCTCTCCGACGCGGAAGAGCTGGACGTCGTGCGGCGTTTGGTCAAACAGCGCGGCGATTCGCTCGCCGAGTTCGAAAAAGCCGGCCGCACGGACCTAGCGGAAAAGGAGCAGCGGGAGCGCGAGCTCCTGCTCGCCTATCTGCCGGCGCAGCGTTCCGCCGCGGATGTGCGCGAGATCGTGCAAAGCGTACTGGCCGAGCTGCCGGCCGAGTCGCGCAACGCCGGTTCCGTGATGAAGGCCGTCATGCCGCAACTCAAAGGCCAAGCGGACGGGAACCTCGTCCGCCAAATCGTAACGGAGCTGCTCGCCTCCTGATCCTTCGACAGCCCTTCGACAAGCTCAGGGTGACAAGAGGCGTAACCTTCGCCTCCGGACTAAGGTAGCAGCAGGCATGAGGGCATTGCGGTTGCGAGCCTGGCTTTCGTCCGGGCTTTTGCTTTGCGGTCTAACGGGCGTCGCCGGGTTGCCCGAAGCGGATCGCCCCATCGTGGTCGTGCCGATTACCGGAACGGTCGACGATGGGATGGCGCATCTAGTCGAGCGCTCGGTGCAGGAGGCCAACGACGATCACGCCCGCGCGATCGTGCTGGAGGTCAACAGCCCCGGCGGCCTCGTCGCGGCGGCGTTCCGGATTCGCGACGCGCTCTTCTCCGCTCAGGAGCCCGTCCTCGCCTACGTCGGCGAGCGCGCCTATTCCGCGGCCGCGCTCATCTCGCTGTCGGCGAACCGAATCGTCATGGCGCCGGGAGCGTCGATCGGCGCCGCCGAGCCGATTCCGGCTACGGGCAAAACGATCTCGGCGCTGCGCGCCGAGTTCGAGTCGACCGCGCAGCGCAATCACTATGACGCAAAGCTCGCCGGAGCGATGGTGGACAAGAACGTTGATGTGCCCCAATACAAGCGGTCGGGCGCGATCTTGACCCTCAACACCGACGATGCCGTGCGCGCC
>JASHOM010000144.1 GCA_030041115.1 Vulcanimicrobiota bacterium
CGCATCGGCTGGTCGGAGAGCTTGATGGCATTCTTGGAGATTTCGACCGCATAGTCGCCGATCCGCTCGAGGTCGGTGGCGATCTCCAGCATCGCAGCGACCTCACGCAGCTCGCCGGCGACCGGTTGCTGTCGCCAAATGAGCTCGATGCAATGAGCTTCGACTCGCCGCCGCAGATCGTCGACCACGTCATCGCCCGCAACGACGCGCGCTCCCGCCGCCGCATCGCGGTTGTTGAGCGCGTCGACCGCAACGCGAATCGCATCGCCGACGAGGGCTCCCAGGCGCACGACGTCCAGGCGTGTCGCCTCCAGAGCCTCGTGATATGCCGTCCGAACTGCCACCTTCACCTCCACAAAATCGACCTAAGTATAAATCAAAGGGCCGTTCCCCGCAACGCAACGAAGGAACCTTTGACCTTTATCAAATCATAAGGTTCTCTTATATGGCATTTGAAGACATTGAAGTCGCGATCGACGAGCCGCTCGCCGTCATTACGCTCAGCCGCCCCGCCGTGCTCAACGCGCTGCGCACGAAACTTCTGAGCGAGCTTTCCACAGCGCTTACACAGACGGAAGAAAACGAGCGCGTGCGCGCGGTCGTCGTCACCGGTGCGGGCGAGAAAGCATTCGCCGCCGGCGCCGACATCTCGGAGCTCAACGCGCTCGCCTCGGCCGGCGCGGGTGCGGCGCAGGCGCGTAGCGGACAGGCCCTCACCCGGCAGATCGAACGGATGAGCAAGCCGGTCGTCATGGCGGTCAACGGTTTTGCGCTCGGCGGAGGATGCGAAATCGCAATGGCCGGTGACGTGATCGTTGCGAGCGAAAACGCGAAGTTCGGCCAGCCGGAGGTGAATCTCGGCCTGATACCCGGCTACGGCGGCACCGCGCGCACGACGCGGCGCGCCGGCAAGGGCATGGCAATGTATCTTTGCCTGACGGGCGAGATCATCGGCGCGGACGAAGCGCTGCGCATCGGCTTGGTTCAGCGGGTCGTTCCGCCGGCGCAGCTCCTCGACGAAGCAAAGCGCATCGCGACGATCATCGCATCGAAGGCTCCGCTTGCGGTTGCGGCTTGCAAGCGCGTCATCAACAACGGCGCGCACCTGTCGATCGACGACGCGCTCGAGCTCGAAGCTCTGGAATTCGGTAACCTCGTGGACACCGAGGACATCAAAGAAGGCACGGGGGCGTTCCTGGAAAAGCGCAAGCCGCGCTGGAAAGGTCAGTAGCCGTTGGCGCTTCGCAGCGCGGCCAGCAGCCGCGCGGCGTTCGGCGCGGGACGGCCGGCAACCAACAACCAGAGATCGCCGTCCCTCGTCAGCGAGCCCCGCGCGTGGACCGCGCTCGCCAGTCGCCTGACCTCGTCGCGTCCGCCGAGCAGCGCCCAGCGAACGGGGAAAGTGCCCAAGCGACCGCCGTAGTCGTAGTAGTCGACAACCCGAGCCGACGGTACTCCCGCCACGCGCTCGAGCGTATCGAAGTTCAAATGATAGACCCAAAAGTAATCTCCGTACACCATTTGGACGCGGTTGCGCGCGAGCACCCGACGCACGCGCGCGTCGTTCGACAGTTCGGCGGTCAGCTCGCTGCGCAAATGGGTCCCGGGCAGCCCGTAGAGCAGCGCATTGGGGACGAGCAGCGCAGCGACGGTGATCGCCGCCAGCACCCTGCTCCACGACCAAAGCACGCCGACGCCAAGCGCGCAGAAGAGCGGCACGACGACGTAAAGCGGTGCGATATACCGCACGGTCCAACCCCGGTTCGATCCCGCCGCTGAAAGGCTGAAGATTACCGCGCACGCCGCGAAAACCAGCAGGAGCAGCGCTCCGATCTCGCGCGGACCGTACGGACGATCCGAAGATTTTTCGTTCTGCCGCAGCGCGACCGCAAAACCCGCGGCAACGAGCGCATACGCAGCCATCAGGAGCGTGGTCTCCGACCACCATCCCGACGATCGAAAGAGCAGCTTGGGAAGCAGGTAGGTCGCAAGCCAGACGAAGTTACTCCAGGCCTGACCGATTCCCGATGCCGGCCGCGACGCCCAGTTCTGCGTGAAGGACGCAAAGCCGTGAGCCGCGTTCCAGAGAACGAACGGCATCGAGCCCACCGCGGCGCCAAAAAGCGCGGGAGGAGTCTGCGCGAGCATCGAGCGCCGTCGTCCGAGCGCCACCCATGCAACACAGGGCAGCGCGATCATGAGCGTTTCCAGTGAGAACCAGATTCCCAAACCGACGCTCAATCCGAACGCGAGTTGCTGCCACAGGGCGCCTTTGCTGCGCCAAAGCGCGGCCAGCCACAGCGTCGCGGCGCAGGACGCGACGATCTCTCCGTACGCCCACGGCGCGTAGGTGACCGTCATGAACTGCTCGGACGGAACGACCGCAAAGAGGAATCCCAAGCACGCGCCTCTCTTTCCGAGCATCGCCCAGAGGAACAAGAGCGAAAAGATCAAGTAGAGCGCTCCCCACGTCAAAGCCGTTAGAGCCAGGCCCGTTCGCCCCGGTCCCAATACGTGAAAGTAGCCGGCCGCGACGTAACAGCTCGCCGCGCTCAAGCGGCTTCCTCCGGGAAAAAACATCGGAAACTCGCCGCCGGCCACTCGAAACGCGCACAAGCCCGAGAGCACCGCGTCTGAGTCGATTTGGAACATCGCGGGCGGAAAGTAGAGCGCGGCCCGTATGACCAGACCGAGCGCAAGCAATGCCGGCGCCCAGATGCGCGGATTCATGTGGCGCCGTCTTTCGATGCTGACCGATCGGAGACCGCCGGCCCGATCGCCGCTAAAGCGTCTTCACGGCGTTGCTCAGCGCGAGCGCGATGGCGGGATTGAGACCTTCCCATTTTGCGCGAATGTGCCCGCTCGCGTCGATGACGACCATCGTCGGGAAGCCCTCGACTCCGAAGTATGCCCGTGAACCGCTCGCCGGGTCGAGCGCGACGTTACCCAGCGCATAGCGCCGCGCAAAGGCGCTAACGGTCGAACGCGACTCGCCGACGTCGATCGGCATGACGAGGGCGTCCGGATGTCCCCGCCGCCAGGCCTGCACGAGCGGCAGCTCGATCTTGCACGGTTCGCACCAGCTAGCGTAAAACTCCAAGAACACGACGTGCCCGCGCTGTCCCGCGACGCGAAACGGTTGGCCGGCGAGCCGTTCGTACACGGCATGCGGCGCCGGGTGCGCGCCCGGAGCGCCCAGCGAGCGCGGCGCAACGAAAATCTTCCAGATCGCGAAGGCAATTGCGACGACCGCAAGCGCGTCCCAAAGCTTATTCCACACGCAACAGCGCGGCGATTCCTTGGCCTCCCCCGATGCAGGCCGACGCGATTCCGTAGCCGCCGCCGCGTTCGCGCAGCTCGTGCAGCGTGGTCAGCGCCAGGCGCGCGCCGGAGGCGCCGAGCGGGTGTCCGAGCGCGATTGCGCCGCCGTGCGGGTTGAGCAGAGCTTGTTCCGAGTCGCTCGACGCATCGGTTTGCATCTCGCGCAGGCACGCGAGCACTTGCGGCGCGAAGGCTTCGTTGATCTCCATCACGGCGAGCTCGCGCATTCCGATGCCGCCGCGCTCCAGCGCCTTCGGAATCGAAAAAGCCGGCCCGATCCCCATGATCGCCGGATCGACGCCGACGACGCTGCCCGCAACGATGCGCCCCATCCAGCTCAGTCCGTCGGCCTTCGCGCGTTGCGCCGTCGTCAGCACCACCGCCGCCGCGCCGTCGGTGATGCCGCTCGCATTGCCCGGCGTCACGACGCCGTCTTTCACGAAGCGCGCCGGCAGCTTTCCCAGCTTCTCCATGCTCAACCCCGCGCGCGGGCCTTCGTCCTTTTCAACGCGCACGATCGAGCCCTTCGGTCCCGGAACGTCAACTGCGACGATCTCTTCGGCAAAGTATCCGTTTCCCTGCGCCGCAAGCGCCCGCTCTTGACTGCGCAGCGCAAACTCGTCGCACTCCTCGCGCGAAACGCCGTACTTCTTGGCGAGATTCTCCGCGGTAATCGCCATCGGCGTATTGCCGTACGAATCGATCAGCGCCGTCCAAAGCGAATCCTCGAAAACGACGTTTTGCCCGAGATGAAATCCTTTGCGCGTGCCGCGCACGACGTGCGGCGCTTGGCTCATGTTCTCGCTACCGCCCGCGAGCGCATAGGTTGCGGTTCCCAGCGCAAGCGATTGCGCCGCCGAGAAAATCGCTTGAAGCCCCGATCCACACAGCCGGTTCACCGTCAAGGCCGGGACGCCGACCGGAAGACCGGCGCGTAAACCGACGTGCCGCGCAAGATAAATGGCGTCGGCGCTCGTCTGGATCACGTTACCGAAGACGACTTCGTCGATCGCCTCACGGGCTACGCCGCTGCGTACGATCGCTGCGTCGGCGGCGACGACGGCAAGATCGGTTGCGGTGAGATCGGCGAGCGCTCCGCCGAGGTTGCCGAACGGGGTACGCGCGCCCGCGAGGATGACGATGTCTCGATCTTGCACTCTGTCGCTCATATGGCGCCGACTATTCCGCGCACGGCAGGCGCGGTCATGCGCGGTCACTAAGACGCCGTTCATGCCCCTCAATCGCCCCGCCGCGGCGACGCTCGACGCCCGGTCCCTTCACCCCGCGACGAAAACGGCGCAAATAGTCGAGGCGTTCGACAGGCTCCAAATCGGCGGCGCGCTCGAGATCGCCGAGGAAACCGACCCGCGCGCGCTGCGCAACGAGCTGGCGCAGTTGCGTCCCGGACGCTTCTCCTGGGACGCGCGCAATCTAGGCGGGAATCGCTGGACCGTTCGCCTGGAGCGAATCGACGAACATGCCGACGCCCTCGGCTTTCTCTCGCACGTCGCGGCATTCACCGCGGCCAAAGCGGCGACGGTCAAGGAGCTCGCCGCGCAAATGAGCGAGCGCAACTATCGCGCCGGCGACACGATCTTCGACGAGGGCGAGCTTTGGCCGTACCTCGGAATCGTGAAGGAAGGCAAGATCATCTACACGCTGCTCTCGCCCGACGGCAAGACGCACACGATCGGCGAGCGGCTCAGCCACGACACGCTCAACGAGAGCGGCACTTTCGACGGGGGCGGCGCCACGACGCGCGCGGAAGCGCTGACCGACGCGACGATCGTCACGCTTCCGAGCGAAGCGGTGATTCACGCCGCGCGCAGCGACGCCGAGCTCGCGCTGGGTTTCCTCATCGCCTCCTCGCAGGCGCGCCGCCGCTCGATCGACACGATCGCCGATCTCGCGTTTGCCCACGTGCTGCAGCGCGTGGCGAAGTTCTTGTTGGGATACGCGCGCGCTTCGGTCGGTATGGCTCGGGGTCTGCCCGGCGTCGAAAATCTCTCGCAGGCGCAGATTGCCGCCGCCGCCGGAACCGTGCGCGACATGGCCGCGCGCGCGCTCCTGCGACTCAAGACCGCCGGGGCGCTCGAGCTCGACCGCGGCCGCGTTCGGGCCATCGATCGAGCTCGCTTGGAGGCATTCGCTCACAACGTTCCGGCGCCGCCGGTTTAACCTTACCTCAAGTAAACGTCCGCGCTAGCATTAGGATCGACGAGCGCCGGATGAACGCGCGGTCCGTCGCACATGATGGCATCCCGTCCGATCTCGATCTTCACCCGGGTCTGCTGACCGCCGATCACGTCGTCGATCGCACATCCCTCGACCTTTCCGGGAAACCGCGCCATGAGAACGTAGCGCCCCGGGTCGAGCGTCACGTCGCTGAAAAAGCCCCGCGCGTTCGTGGTCAGCGTCATGATGCGATTGGGCCCGCGGTCCAGATACGGCGCGCGATAGTAGTAGAGGGTGACGCCCGGCATCGCTTGCCCGGTTTTCGCGTTCACGACCGTCCCCGATATTCCGCCCAGTGAATCGGCCGGCGCCGCCGCGGCCATCGATCCCGCAAGCGCAAGCGCCATTGCTATACTCTTCATTAACGCCTTATTCCCGAAGGCCCGAGCCGTTAGACGGACTCGAGCGTCGCCGTCTCGTCGGCCGCCGCCTGGAGATCGAACGCGGCGCGCTTGCTCTTCGCCGCCGCATCGGCGAGCGGCTGGTCGGCCGGCACCCGAGGCCGTTCGAGCAGCTCGCGTCCCTTGCGGACGGCGCCCAACGCGTTTGCCAGCCGATTCTCCATCTCGGCGAGAACGCCGGCCGCATACCGGTCGGCGCCTTCGCGGATTCCCAGCGCCCGCTCTTGCGCTTCTCGCAGGACGACGTCGGCGGTCGTCCGCGCCCGCTGGACGATCTCGTTCTCGTCGACCAGCTCCTCGTGTTTGCTCGCCGCTTCGTCGACGATCGCCTGGGCCTTCTCCTGAGCCGCGCGCATCATCTGTTCGTGGCCCTTGGCAATCACTTTCGCGCGCCCAACTTCCTCGGGAAGCGAGGCGCGGATCTTCTCGAGCAGTTCGAGCAATCGCTCCTCGGAGAGGATCCGATAGCCGGCGGGCAGCCACGTTCCCTCGTGAACGTACGCTTCGAGTTTGTCCAACACGCGATAAACCGACATTGCTACCTCCGTTGCAAGCTTGTGCGTTTCTCCGTCATCACCCGGAGTACCGGTTCGGGAACGAGCGCGGCGACCTCGCCGCCCAGAAAGAAGACCTCCTTCACGAGGCTGGAGCTGACGAACGAATACTTCTGATCGGACATGAGGAAGAGCGTGTCGACGTCCGACAGCGAGCGATTCATCAGCGCCGCGGACATCTCGCTCTCGAAGTCGGAAACGACTCGCAATCCCTTGACGATCACGTCCGCGTGAATCGCGCGCACGTAATCGGCGAGCAGCCCGCCGAAATGCTCGACGCGCACGTTCGCGAGCGTCGTCACGCTCGCCTTGAGCATGTCCTCTCGCTCCTCCAGCGAAAACATCGGCGCGCGCTTCTGCGGATTCACGACGATCGCCACGACGAGCTCGCCGAAGCACCCGGCCGCGCGTTCGATGACGTCGAGATGTCCGTTCGTCGGCGGATCGAAGGATCCGGGATACACCGCGCGCGTCACGCGCATCAGCTTACCGTTCGTCAAGATTCCGCCGCCAAAAAGGCGAGCGCGACGTCACCGTACACTTCCTGGCGCACGGAGCGATACCCGGGCATCTCGGGGAGTATCCGTTTGGCGGCGTGTTCGTAGACGACCACCGCGCCGGGCGCGAGCAGCTTGCGCTCGCGCATGAGCCGCAAAAGCTGCAAGGGAACGGGATCGGCGTAGGGCGGGTCGAGGTAGACGATGTCAAACGGCCCTTCCAACCGATAGAGCGCGCGCTCCGCCGGTGCCTGAAAGACGCTGACGACCTTATCGACGCCGAGATTTTTTGCCGCTTCCTCAATCGCTTGGGCAACGTCGCGCTGCGCTTCGACCGAGACCACGCGTGCGGCCCCGCGGGACGCCGCCTCGAAGCCGATTGCACCGGTGCCCGCGAAA
>JASHOM010000011.1 GCA_030041115.1 Vulcanimicrobiota bacterium
GCCCAGAGCGGCCGCTGCACCGCTGCGCCCTTTTTCTTGAGCGCGGCGAACTCGTCGCCGAAGAAAATCTCTTTGAACTTCGCATAGGTCAGCTTCAGGCCGGCAATTCCGGTCTTCCCGAGAAGTTGCTCGAGCTTCTCGCCCTTCGCGATCCGTTCTTGGAGGAGCTTGTCGACCGCCGTGTCGATGCGGCTAACGAAGACCGAGTTGACCGAGCGTATCTTGTCGATCGGCTTGCCCTCGGCGGCGCGCCGCGCAAGGCCTTTCACGTAAGCAATTGCGGCCTTTTCGTACATCTCCGTCGAGAAGATCAGCGTGACGTTGATGTTGTAGCCGCGATAGATGGACTCTTCGATTGCCGGCAAGCCCTCTTTCGTGCCGGGAATTTTGATCATCACGTTCGGACGGTTGACGCGGTCCCAGAGCTCCTTCACCATCGCAATCGTGCCGGCGGTGTCGTTGGCCAGCAGCGGCGAGACCTCGAGGCTGACGAATCCGTCGTTACCGCCGGACGAGGCAAAGACGGCCGCGAAGGCGTCGCACGCGCTTTGGATGTCCGCGATCGCCAGGTCCCAAAAGAGCGCGTCGGCGCTCTGTTCCGTACCGATCAGCTTCGAGAGCTGTTCGTCGTAGTCGGTGCCCGCACCGATCGCCTTTTCGAAGATCGTCGGATTGCTCGTCATGCCGCGCAATCCGTTGTCGATCAAGCGACGCAGCTCGCCGGAGGCGAACATGCTTCGGCGAACGTTGTCGAGCCAGACGCTCTGCCCGGCATCGAGCAGCTGCTGCACTTGGTTCTTCATGATCCTCTCCTAACGAGCGGCGAAGGCGAATTTCCGTAAGGCCAGGTCGGCGACGTTATCCGCCGTGAAGCCGTAGGCCTTGGCGATGGCTGCGGCCGGCGCGGACGTGCCGAACTTGTCGATGCCGAACGCAAAGCCGCGGTCGCCGACGTACTTCGCCCAGCCCAGCGTCGCCCCGGCCTCGATCGACATTCGCGCGCCGACTGCGGGCGGCAACACGTCGTCGCGATAGGCCTGCGGCTGCGCGTCGAACAGCTCCCAACACGGCATGGAAACGACGCGCGTCCGCAGCCCTTTCCCGTCGATGATTTTCTTTGCATCGACGGCGAGCGCGACTTCCGAGCCCGTCGCGATCAGAATGAGATCGGGAGTACCGCCTTGCGCCTCGGCCAGTACGTAGGCGCCTTTCCCGACGGCCGCGTCGCGCACGCCCAAGAACGGCAGCTTCTGGCGCGTCAGCACGAGCACGTAAGGCGACCGCTTTGCGGCCAGCGCGAGCTTCCAGGCTTCGAGCGTTTCGAGCGCGTCGGCCGGACGTATCACGTAGCAGTTCGGCGTAGCTCGTAACGTCGCGAGCTGTTCGATCGGCTCGTGCGTCGGACCGTCCTCACCGAGAAAAACGGAGTCGTGCGTGAAGACGTAGATCGAATGAACGCCGCTCAGGCACGCCAATCGCAACGCCGGCTTCAAGTAGTCGACGAAATTGAAGAACGTCGCGGCGAACGGCAGCAGGCCGCCGTGGAGCGCGATGCCGCTCGTGCAGGCCGCCATCGCGTGCTCGCGCACGCCGTAGTGGATGTTCCGTCCGGCATAGTCGTTCGGCTCGAAGTCGCCGCAATTTTTGAGGTAAGTCTTGGTGGAAGGATCGAGGTCGGCCGAGCCGCCGATGAGTTCGGGCAGCGAGAGGGCGATGGCGTTCATCACGGTCCCGCCCGCGTCGCGCGTGGCAACGCTGCCGTTCTCGGCGGTGAACGTGGGCCAGGGAAGATCCGCCGGCAGATCGCCGCGCAGCGCGCGCTCGAGCTGCGCGGCCAGGTTCACGTTGCCGCGCTTCCAAGCGTCGTACGTCGCCTGCCATTGCCGTTCCAGCTCGGCGCCCTTCGCGCCGATCTCTCGATAGAATGCGAGCACGTCGTCGGGCACGTAAAAATCCGGATCGAGCGGCCAGCCGAGCTCCTCTTTCGCCTTTTTGACGTTCTCCGGCCCGAGTGCCTCGCCGTGGGCCAGGTAGTTATCCTGACGCGGCGATCCGTAGCCGATATGCGTTCGCACCGCGATGAACGACGGCCGGTCCGTAACGTTCTTCGCGACGGTGATCGCTTGATCGATCGTCGAGACGTCGTTGCCGTGAGCGACGTCGATGAACTGCGTGTGCCAGCCGCTCGCGTCGAATCGCGCCACCGGATCGTCGGTGAACGCGATGTCCGTCGGGCCCGCCAACGACACGAGGTTATCGTCGTAGAGCACGATCAGCTTACCGAGCTTGAGATGCCCCGCCAGCGAAAGTGCCTCTTGGCTGATGCCTTCCATGAGATCGCCGTCGCCGCAAATGCAGTAGGTAAAGTGATCGACGATCGGTTGGTCCTCGCGATCGTAGACGGCGCCGAGGTGGGCTTGCGCGATTGCCATGCCGACGGCATTGCCGACGCCCTGTCCGAGCGGCCCGGTCGTCGCCTCGACACCGGGCGTGCGCTCGGCCTCGGGATGACCGGGAGTCTTGCTGCCGAGCTGCCGGAAGTTTTTGATGTCGTCGAGCGTGAGATCGTAGCCGGTCAAGTAGAGCAGCGCGTAGAGCAACATGGAGCCGTGTCCGGCGGAAAGCACGAAACGATCGCGATTGAGCCAGTGCGGATCTTTCGGATTGAAATGCAGGTGACGCGTCCAAAGGGTGTAGGCCATTGCGGCCGCGCCCATCGGCATCCCGGGATGGCCCGAGTTGGCCTTCTGAACCGCATCGACCGCCAGAAAGCGGATTGCATTGATGCGTTGCTCGTCGGCGGGCGAGTTGGACACGGAAACTCCTTTCATACGCGGGGGGAGGCTTGCCTCACGCCGTAGCTTCAGCGCGTGACGGTCGAAGAACTGCAAGCAACGGTCGGGGCGCTGGCGCGGGGCGAGGGCGACGTGCGCGGCCGCGACGGTCGCGCGATAGACCAGGCGATCGCCATGCTCGATGCCGGCGAACTGCGGGTCGCCGAGCCCCGCGACGGCGACTGGGTGACGAACGTCTGGTTGAAGGAAGCGATTCTACTCTATTTCGCGCGCGTCAACCGGAAGATTCCGGAGAAGCGCGGTTACCGTAAGCTCGGCGTTCGTTGCGTGCGTCCGGGCGTCGCGCGCTACGGCAGCTTCCTTGCGCCCGGCGTCGTGCTGATGCCGGGGTTCGTCAACATCGGCGCCTACGTCGGCGAGGGGACGATGATCGACACCTGGGCGACGGTCGGTTCGTGCGCGCAGATCGGCAAGGGCGTGCATCTCTCCGGCGGCGTGGGAATCGGCGGCGTGCTCGAGCCGCCGCAGGCGTCGCCGGTGATCGTCGAGGACGGGGCGTTCATCGGTTCGCGCTGCATCGTCGTCGAAGGCGTGCGCATCGAGCGTGAAGCGGTCGTAGGCGCGGGCGTCGTCGTGACGGCGAGCACGCCGATTCTCGACGTGCGCGGCGGCGAAACGGTAACCGTGCGCGGGCGCATACCGGCGCGGGCGGTCGTCATTGCGGGCACGCAGGGCAAGCGCTTCCCGGCGGGCGAGTTCGGCACGCCGTGCGCGCTGATCGTCGGAACGCGCAGCGCGTCCACCGATCTCAAAACCTCGTTGAACGCCGCGCTGCGCGAACACGGGCTGGCCGTATGAATCCTCGGGTGCTCGAAGTCATGCCCTCGCTCATCAGGGAAGTCTCCAGCCGCAAGAAGAGCACGTCCATCGACCTCGGTTTGGGCGAGCCGTCGCTGGCTCCGAATCCGGCGTATCTCGACGAAGCGATGCGGTACGTGAAGCAACACGGCGTCAAGTACACCGCCAACGCCGGCGAGGCGGATCTGCGCGACGCGATCGCGCGACATTACGGCTACCCGAATATGAGCGATCTGAGCAACGTTTGCGTCACGGTGGGCTCGCAGGAAGCGATGTACGTTGCAATCAAGACGCTCCTCGATCCGTCGCGCGACGAGTTGCTGATCGTCGAGCCGTGCTTCCCTTCCTATCGGAAGATGGCGATGCTCGAGGGTGTCTCCGTGCGGACCGTTCCAATGCGAGAGCAGGAGGACTTCGCCTTCGATGCGCAGCGCATCGCGGGCGCGATCGGCGAACGAACGCGAGCAATCGTCATCTGTTCACCCTGCAATCCTACCGCGCGCGTTCTCCGCGCCGCGGCTGCCGAGACGCTGTCGCGCGCGCTGGAGCGCCGCCGCGGCGATCCGGTCTGGCTGATTCACGACGAGATCTATCGCGAGCAGGTTTTCGTCGACGATGCCGCCGAGCTCGCGCGGCGATACCCGCATACGATCGTCACGAACTCACTGAGCAAGAGCAATGCGCTCACCGGCTTGCGTCTCGGCTGGCTGCTGGGGCCGCGCGCCTTCATCGAGCAAGCGATCAAGGTGCACGCGTGGGCGACCTCGTGCGCCGACACGTTCGCGCAGCGCGTCGCGCTCGCAATCTTTCGGACGCCGGGCGCATTGCAGGAGCATGCCGAGTGGTATCGGGAGCGCCGGCGCGGACTGCTGGAGACGCTCGGGAAGAGCGGGCTTCGCTACGTATCGCCCGACGGCACGTTCTACGTGTGCGTGCAGCTCCTTCCCGGCTCCGCGTCGCTCGACGCCGCCAACGAGCTGATCGAAAAGCACGACGTCGTCGCAATCCCGGGCGCCGCGTTCGGCGCGGCGATGGAAGGCTGGCTTCGCTTGACGTGGGTTGCCTCGCCCGATCTCGTCGCCGAGGGTTTGGCGCGCATCGCCGACTACTGCGCGAAGGGGGCCGTAGCATGAAACGAGCCCGTCAGGCGGGCGGATCTGCGATCCAAACCGTTTGGATGTTGACGAATTCGTGAATGCCGAAAGCGGAAAGCTCGCGGCCGTAGCCGCTGCGTTTCACGCCGCCGAAGGGCAAGCGAGGATCGCTCGCCACCATCCCGTTGATGAAGACGGCCCCGGCCTCCACGCGCGAGGCAAAAGCTTCCGCGGCGGTAACGTCGCGCGTCCAGACGCTCGAGCCCAAGCCGAACGGCGACGCGTTTGCAAGCGCGAGCGCGTGCTCGCGATCCGTGGCGCGAACGACGGCCGCCGCCGGTCCGAAGACCTCTTCGTCGAACATGCGCATGCCGGGCTCGACGTTCGCCACGATGGTCGGTTCGTAGAAGAAGCCCGCGCGCTCGAGCGGCCGGCCGCCCAGCACGAGCCGCGCACCGGCCGCGAGCGTGGCCGCGACCTGCTCGTGCACGCCTTGGCGTAGGTCTTCGCGCGCGCACGGACCGAGCTGCACGCGCTCTTCCATGGGATCGCCGACGATTTGCGCGCCGGCCAGCGCGACGAAGCGGCTTGAGAACTCGTCGTACGCGCCGGCTTCGACGATGAAGCGTTTCGCTGCGATGCAGCTCTCGCCGTTGTTTTGAAAGCGCGCGGTTACCGCCGTCGTTGCGGCTGCCTGCACGTCGGCGTCGGCCAGCACCACGAAGGGGTCCGACCCGCCCAGCTCGAGCACGCATTTCTTGAGGGCTTCTCCCGCGGCGCGCGCTACCGCCGCCCCGGCGCGCTCGCTGCCCGTCAGCGTTACGGCTGCGATGCGCGCGTCGGCGACGAGCTCGTCGATCGCCTCGCCCCGCGCGATCAACGCGCCGAACAGCCCCGCGGGTGCGCCGGCCTCGTTGAAGATGCGTTCGAGCTCGAGCGCGCAGCGCGTGGTATTGGCTGCGTGCTTGAGCAGCATCGTATTGCCGGCCATGAGGGCCGGCGCCGCCGCGCGCACGACCTGCCAGTACGGAAAATTCCACGGCATGATCGCGAGGATCACGCCGAGCGGACGGAACGCGACGTAGCTGCGCGCGGCGGACGAGGGCGCGGGCAATGCGGCGAGCATCGCGGCGCCGTGCTCGGCAAAGTAGTCGAGCCCCCAGGCGCATTTCTCGACTTCGGCGCGCGCCTGAAGGATCGGCTTGCCCATCTCGCGCACCGCGATTTCGGCCAACGAGTCGCGTTGCGCGCGTAGCCGGCTTGCGACCTCGCGCAGCAACGCGGCGCGCTCCTCGAACGGCGCCCTGCTCCAACGCGGCACGCAACGCGCGGCCGCCTCGAGTTTGGCCTCGATCTGCTGCGCGCGCATGAGCGCGAAGCGCTCGAGCGGTTTTCCCGTCGCCGGGTCGGTCGTTTCGATCATAACGTATGCTGCGACCAGGGGCCGGCCGGGCCCGCGTACACTTCCACGAGCTGATCGGGACGGAGATATTCGCGCGCGACGCGCCGTACGTCGGCCGGCGTGATTCGAGCAAAGCGTTCGTTGAGCGTGCCGTAATAATCGAGCGGGAGGTCGTTCGTGGCAATGTCCACGAGCTGATCGACCTGTCCGCTCGACGAAGCTTCGTCGAGCAGCGCGTTGCTGACGATCCGCACCTTTGCTTCTTGCAGCTCCGTTGCCGAGACCGGCTCGTCACGCAAGCGCTGGAGTTCTTGGCGCACGAACTCGACAGCTTCGACGACGCGCTGCGGCGATGCGTTGAGCTCGACGCGGAGGTCGCCGCGGTCCGCACCGGCATCGAGCGAGCTGCTCACGCTGTAGACGAGGCCGCGCTTCTGCCGCAGCTCTTGCCAAAGACGCGACTCGAACGCGCCGCTTCCGCCGAGGATCTGATTGAGCACCAAAAAGGCGGCGTAATCGGGATTCGAGCGGGATACGGCCGGCTGACCGAGCCGAATGTACACTTGATTTGCGGCCGTACCGATGTAATCGTGCCCGCGGGCGGCCGGCGGCATCGCCATGAGATGCGGATCCGGTCGCGGACCGCTCGCTTGCCACGCGCCGAACGTCGCTTCGAGCGCGCTGCGCACGCGCTGCGGCGAAAGGTCGCCGACCACCGCGATGGTGGTGAGGTCGGGGCGCCAGTAGCGCTGCGTATATGCGGTCAAGTCGGCGCGGGTGAGCTCGGCAACGCTTTGCGCCGTGGGCTGACGCAACGTCGGATCGTCCGCCGCGAGCAGTAAACGGTCGTACGCGCGATTGATCATGACGCCGGAGATGTCCGATTCGGATTGCAGGCTATTGGCGAGCTGCGAGCGCTCGACGTCGAGCCACGGATCGGCGAACGCCGGATGTTCTTCGCCGTCCGCCATGATGGCGACGATCCGTTCGAAGTCGGCTGCGAGGCCCTGCGCCGAGAAGCTGTCGCCGGTCTCGACGAAGGCGCCCATCTCGTCGGTCGCCTTGCGGCGTTGGGCGAACGGATATTGCGCGCTTCCATAATCGGCGACCGCCGACGCAAGACGCGCGACGCCTTCCTGGCCGGGCGCCTCGAATGCCGGCGAGGACGCGATTTTTCCGCGCAGCACGAACGTCGGCCGATCGCTCTTCCTTTGAACGATGACGCGCACGCCGTTGGAGAGGGTGAGCTCGACGGGCGCAAGGGCGCTGCGCGCGGTCGTGGGCGTCCGCACCGCTTTGGCGATCCAGGCCGGCTCGACGATCGGACCGTTGGGCACGCGCTTGGAGAAATCGTCGCTCGCTTCCGCGCTGCTTTTCTGCGAGTTGCCGCGAGGCGGACTGTCGTTGGGAGTCAGGTGCCCCACGACGGTCGGCCGGCTCAAATACTTGCGTGCCGCAGCGAGCAGGTCGTCGCCCGTCAGCGCGGCGAGTCGCGCGTCCTCATCGGAAATTCGCTCGCCGACGATGCCGTACGTGTAACCGGCAAGATCGCCGATGCCGTCGATCGAGTCGGTCGAGTAGAGCCGTTCCGCCATGGTCAAACGTTTCGCCGCCACGACGAGATCGGAATCGAAGCCGGTGCGCAGCACCGAGTCGAGCGTCGATTGAAAGACGGACTGGGCTTCCGCGGCGCTCCGGCCGGGATTGAGCACGATGAAGACGTGCAGCAATCCGCCGCGGAGCTGCGTGTCGGAGTTCGCTTCGATCGCCAACGCGATGTTGCTCTCGACGAGTGCGCGATAGAACGGCGACCGCTGGTTTTCCAGCAACGTCGCGAGCGTGCTCACCGCCGGTTCGCCGGCTTGCGTGTCGCCGGGTACGGAATACGCGAGATCGAGGATCTCGAAGGGAAACGGAAACTGCGCCTCCACCGTCTGGCCGTTGGAGGGAACGGGGCTTACGTTGCGTCGCGGCGGAAGCTTCTTGGGCGCGATTGCGCCGAAGTAGCGCTGCGCCTTCGCGAAGACCGTTGCGTGGTCGACGTCGCCGGCAACGACCAGCGTCGCGTTATTCGGTGCGTACCACTCGCGATAGTAGCGCGCGATGTCGGCGACCGTCGCGCGCTCCACGTCCTCGCGACTGCCCAGCGGCGTGCGTCCGGCCGGCTGGCCGGGGAACGCGGCGGCGCGCACGCGCGCAAGGAGATTGAAGAACGGCGAGCTGGCGTCGCCGTCGATTTCGTTGAGAACGGCATTACGCTCGATTGCCCAGTCGGCCGCGCGCAACGCCGCGTGCTGCATCCGGTCGGCGTCGATGTAGAGCGCCACGTCGATTTTGTCGGCCGGCATCTCGAAGTAGAACTGGGTGTAGTCGTAGCTCGTCTCGCCGTTCATCTGCGCGCCGAGTCGCGCGGTGACGTCGTCGAGCCCGCCCGCCGAGATCTCCGGCGTGCCCCGGAACATCATGTGCTCGAGCGCGTGTGCGAGCCCCGTTCGTCCCGGCGTCTCCTGCAAGGATCCGAATCCGTACCATACGGAGGTTTGAACGACCGGCGCCGCCCGATCCTCGACGGCGACGACGCGCAGTCCGTTGGAAAGCGTGGTCGTAAAGACTCCGGCGTCCCCGGGTCCGTTTTGCGCGGCCGCCGATAGCGGCACGGAAACGAGCGCCAGGATAACCAGTACCGTCGTCCTGAGCGAAGCGAGCGGAGTCGAAGTTGTCAAAGCTCGGTAACTCCCAGATAATATGCCGCGGCCGATTCGACTGCCGCCAGCGGAAGGCAGCCGATCAGCTCGCAGCCGATGATCTCGATGGCGCGTTCCTCCGCGAGCCGCCGGATGAGCTCGACGACGCGATAGAGGGGCGTTGCAACATAATCCGTCACGTTGAGCGACACCTGCACCCGGTCGTCGCCGCGCGGCAGAGCGAGCGCGCGAAGCGACCGCAAGCCGCCGTCACGCTCCCGGATGGCGCGCGCGATCTCTTTGGCCGCGTCAAGGTTCGCGCTCGCGAGCTCGACGTTGAAGGCGATGAGAACGTCGCGCGCGCCGATCGCGATCGCACCGGCGCTCGAATGCCGGAGCACGTCGCCTTCGTCGGGAAGCCAATCGACGTTTTGCCGGATCGCCGGAAGAAGAAGCCGCTCGGGCTTGCGGGCCGCGGCACCGTAGTAGAAGCAGGGAATGCCGTACCGCTTCCATATCGCTTCGCCGGCTCGATGCGCGAGCTCGGCGGCCTGCTCGAGCGTCGCTCCGTCGAGCGGAACGAACGGCAAAACGTCGAGCGCTCCGATTCGCGGATGAACGCCGCGATGGCGGCGCAGATCGATTCGTTCGAGAGCCACGCCGGCGAGCGCGATCGCCGCGTCGAGGACCTGCGCTGCGTCGCCGGCGATCGTCAAGACGCTGCGATGATGGATCGCGTCGCTACTCCAATCGAGGAGACGAGCGCCGCTTTTTTCGACGACGTCGCGAGCCGCCGCGATCGTCGCGGCCTCGCGCCCCTCGGCAAGATTCGGCACGATCTCGAAGAGCACTATCCGACCGAGGCTCGAATCGCACCGGCGAGATCGCGCGTGTTCGCGGGCGAGAGAACCTGCGCGTAGCCGAGTTTGCGCGCCTCGGCCTCTCGCCGGTCGGCGGTGCCCACCGCGCGCACTTCGCCCGATAATCCGACCTCGCCGAAGACGGCGATCTCCGGCGAGATCCCAACGTTGCGAAACGACGAGGCGATCGCCAATGCGATTCCGAGGTCGGCGGCCGGTTCGACGATGCGCAAGCCGCCCGCGACCGACGCGTACACGTCGTGGGAGCCCAGCGCGAATCCGGCACGCCGTTCGAGCACCGCGATGATCATCGCCAAGCGCTGCTGATCGAGATTGTTGGCCAGTCGGCGCGGCGTACCGTAGGCCGCCTCGCCGACGAGCGCCTGGATCTCGACCAACACGGGACGCGAGCCGACGATCGACGCAACGACGCACGAACCGCTGGGACGCTGCGCGCGCGCTCCGAGAAAGAGCTCGGAGGGATTGGCAACCTCGCGCAATCCGGTATCGTGCATGCGAAAGACGCAGATCTCGTCGACCGAGCCGAAGCGGTTCTTGTACGCCCGCAGAATGCGGTGCTCGCCGTGGCTATCGCCCTCGAAGTAGAGCACCGTATCGACGAGGTGCTCGAGCAGGCGCGGTCCGGCGATCGCGCCTTCCTTGGTCACGTGGCCGACGATGAACGTCGCGCAGCCCGTTCGCTTGGAAAAATCCATCAGCGCCTGGGTGCAGTCGCGGATCTGCGTCGCGCTGCCGGCGTACGCTTCCGATTCCGGCAGCCAGACGGTCTGAATCGAATCGACGACGACCGCGAGCGGCGTGCGCCGTTCGAGCGCATCGAGCACCGCGCGCAAGTTCGTCTCCGGACAAACGCTCAGAGCGCTCGTGCCCTCGTCAGCCCGGCCTCGTCCGGCACGGGCCGCGTCGATGGAGGGCAACACCCGTTCCGCGCGCAGTTTGACTTGCGCGCCGGACTCTTCGCCGCAAACGTAGATCACGTCGCCTTGCTGCGCCAAGCGCGCGGCGATTTGCAGCATGAGCGTCGATTTTCCCGCGCCGGGCGGACCGCCGACGAGCGTCAGGCTGCCCGGAACGATGCCGCCGCCGAGCACGGCGTCGAACTCCGGCATGCCGACGAGCACGCGGGCCGCCGCACTCGATCCGATCTCGTGCAGCGGCGTCGGCACGCCGACCGGCACCGTCGCGGTGCGCGCGGTGCGAGCCGGCTTCGCGGCGACGTTGAACCGGCGCTCGTCCAAGGAGTTCCAAGCATCGCATTGCGGGCAGCGGCCCAGCCAGCGCGGCGATTCAAATCCGCAAGCCGAACAGAAGTAGACCGCGCGCGCCTTGGCCATCAACGCTCATAACCCATGAAGGGCGCAATCTTCTGCGGGGCGTCCGCGTCGCCTGGGCGAAAGCGGCACGTGTGCGGCCTTTCGACGAGCTCGATTACGTTCAACTCGCCATTGCGCCGAAGGCCGAGGATCGCGCGCGCGAATTTTTCACCGGATTGCCGGCCTTCGAGCTTATCGAGTGAACGAGCCGACACGTCTGCACATTGCCATCGACGGACCGGCGGCGGCCGGCAAGACGACGGTGGCGCGCGCGACCGCGCAGCGTTTGGGCATTCTCTACCTCGATACCGGTGCGATGTATCGGGCGCTCGCGTCGATGGCGCTGCGCACCGGGACCGAGGTCGACAACGGCGCCGCGCTGGCGCGGCTCTTGGCGATCGCACCGATCGAGGTGCGGCTCGACGACGGCGCGCAGCTCGGATTTCGGATCAGCGCGGGCGGCCGTGAGTTCGATGAATCCGAGCTGCTCTCGAACGAAGTCACGGCGATCGTTTCGGTCGTCGCCGCGCAACCCGAAGTGCGCGCGGCGATGGTGGGCGCGCAGCGGCGCATCGCCGGGAAGGGCTCGGTGGTCATGGCGGGGCGCGACATCGGCACGGTGGTCATGCCCGACGCGCCGGTCAAGATCTACCTCACCGCATCGCTTCCCACGCGCGTCGAGCGGCGGCGCGTGCAGCTACAGCGATCCGGCGTCGACGTCGACGGACATCGCTTAGCCGAAGAAATCGAGGAGCGCGACCGTCTCGACCGCACGCGGGCAGTCTCGCCGCTGACCGCGGCCGCGGACGCGCACGTCATCGACTCGAGCGGCATCGATGCCGAGAAGGTCGTGGACGCGATCTGCGCCTTCGTCGCCGAGGGCGCAAAATGAATCCGGCGTTTTACGATTTCGCGAAGGTCGTCGTCCGCGCGCTGGCGCGCACGATTTGGCGCGCGCGCGTCGTCGGAGCGCAGAACGTGCCCACCGGCGGACCGCTCATCGTGGCGTGCAATCACGTCTCGTACTACGACCCGCCGCTGTTGGGCTGTCTCTGTCCGCGCCGGCTGCGCTACATCGCCAAGAAAGAGCTCTTTACGATCCCCGTTCTCGGTCCCGTGATTCGCGCGCTCGGCGCTTACGCAGTCGATCGCCGGGGCAGCGCCGCGGGCGCGATTAAGCGCTCGCTCCGGGTCCTGGAGTCGGGCGGGGCCGTCGGCATCTTTCCGGAGGGTACGCGCAATCGCGGCGGCGAGGCGCCGGCGCAGACCGGCGTCGCGCTGCTCGCCACGCTGGCGCAGGCGCCCGTCGTGCCGGCACGGATCCGCGGCAGCGACCGGGCCCTCCGGCTGGCGCGGATCGACCTCGCTTTTGGCAGGCCGCTCGCACCTCCACCCGGCGGGAAAGCAACGCGCGACGACTTGGCGAAGTTTACGGCCGAGATCATGAGGGCAATCGACGAGCTGGCGGAGAGTACCGGTGGAAATACGTAAAGCGTCGGTCCAAGGCTTTTGTTTCGGGGTGGCGATCACCGTCAAGAAGGCCGAAGAAGCGATCGCCTCGCGCGGCGACGTCACGACCCTCGGACACGTGGTCCACAATCCGCAGATGGTCGAATCGCTCGCAGCGCGCGGGCTGAGGAACGCGCAAGCGGTCGACGACGTCGATGCCGGTGCGCTCTTCGTGCGCGCGCACGGTCTGCCGGTCGACGTTTTCGAGAAGGCCAAGGAGAAGCATCTCGAGATCATCGACGCGACCTGTCCGATGGTGACCAAGATTCACGTCCAAGCAGAAAAGCTCAAAGCCGACGGCTATAAGATCGTCGTCATCGGCGATCCGAACCATCCCGAAGTAAAGGGCACGCTCAGTCACGTCCCGGGAGCCTGGTGCATACAGCGCCCCGAAGACGTCGAGCGTCTTCCGCGCTCGAGCCGCGTCGGCGTCGTCGTTCAATCGACGTGGTCCGGTGAGGGCTTCACCGAGATCGTCCGTGCGCTCTCGGCAAAATATTATGAAGTGCGCGCGGTCAACACCATCTGCACCGACACTCACAACCGGCAGAACGAGGCGCTGCGCTTGGCGCATGACGTCGAGGTGATGATCGTCGTCGGCGGAAAGACGTCGGCGAACACCAAGCACCTTGCCGACCTCTCGGAATCGCACGGCGCGCGCGCGTATCACATCGAAGGTCCCGATGAGCTGCAGGCGCAGTGGTTCGAAGGTGTCGAGGTCGCGGGGTTGATGTCGGGCGCGTCGACGCCGGGATGGCTCGTCGACGAGGTCGAAGCGCGAATGGAGGAGCTGGCCGCCTCTGCTTAACGTGGCAACGCTCACCGAGCGTTTCGAGAATGCCCTCGAGGAACGGATTACGGGCTATCGGGGATCTCAAGAGATCTCCGATAGTCTTTTGCGCCACTTCGGCTACGCTCCGCACGGTCCGGCTCGGCGCGGCAAACGGCTGCGCCCGCAGATGGTCATGCGCGTCGCGGCGAGCGAAGCCGCGCCGCTCGAGCACGCGCTCGATGCCGCCGTAGCGGTCGAGATCTTTCACAACTACTCGCTGGTTCACGACGACATCGAAGACCGCGACGAACTTCGCCACGGGCGGGCGACGCTCTGGAGCGCGTACGGAATCGCGCGTGCGATCGACGCCGGCGACGCGATGTGCGCGTTGAGCTTTCTCAGCCTCGAGCACGCGGCGGCCTATTTGGAGCCTCATCGCGTGCTGAGGATGTTGGCCCTGCTGCACGAGGCGCACGCGGTGATGTGCGAGGGTCAATCGCTCGATCTCTACTTCGAGTCCCAGCGCTCGGTCACGTTGTCCGACTACTACCGGATGATCGAATGCAAGACCGCGCAGCTCTTCGACGCTTCCTGCAGGCTCGGGGCGCATGCTGCCGGTTGCGACGAGGCGAGCATTGCCGGCTACGGCGCGGTCGGCCGAGCCTACGGCATGGCCTTTCAAATCCGCGACGACGTCGCCGGCATCTGGTCGTCGGTGGACGAAACCGGCAAAACGGCGGGCGCCGACATCGCCCGGCGAAAGTGGACCTTTCCCGTCGTTTGGGCGATCGCGCAGCCGCCGTCGGCGGCGCGCGCCGTCGTCGCCGACGCCTATGCGCGCGGCAAATCACTCGACCCGGCAAGCGTTGCGCGCATCGTCGCGGCGCTCGACGCGCTCGGCGCACGAGAAGCCGCCGGCGAGGCGGCCGCGGACCATCTCGCCGTCGTCGAGGGCCAGCCGAATCGGGAGCTTCGCGAGTTTCTCGCTGCGACGCTCGGTCTGACTGCGGCTCGCTGAAGGCAAAGGAAGAAGCGTGAACGTCAACGATACCGTCGGTGCGCCGGCACGGCGAGATTCGCTGGCCTGGGCACTTCCGGCTCTGCTTCTGTTGGGACTGATCGCGCGGATCGCGCTCATCGGCAACGAAGGATTCAAGACCGACGTCAGCACGTACAGCGCCTGGGCGCTGGGCTTGAGTCAGCACGGTTTTGCGACCTTCTATTCGACGGTCGGCTTCGCCGACTATCCGCCCGGCTATTTCTATATTCTCGCGGTCGTCGGCCATCTCTGGCAGCCGTTCTTCGCGGCGCACGACCACGGGTACGCCGCGCTGCGCGACCTGGTCAAGCTTCCGGCGATTCTCGCCGATCTCGGCGTCGGCGCGCTGCTCTATGCAATCGTCCGCCGCTTCGCCGGCACGGGTCTTGCCTTGGGCGCGGCGGCGCTTTACCTGCTCAACCCGGCGACGATCTACACGTCGGCGTTGTGGGGCCAAGTCGACTCGATCTCCGGCGGACTCGCGCTGCTCGCGATCTATGCGCTGCTGCGTAGCGAAGACTACGCGCCGCAAAGCCGCGCGCATTTCGCATGGATCGTCGCCGCGTGGCTCTTCTTCGCCTATTCGCTGTTGATCAAGCCGCAAGCGGCCGTGTTGCTGCCGTTGCTCGTCGCATTCGCGTTCGTCGATCCGGCGCGCCGTCGCGCCCGAATCATCGCCACCGCAATTGGCGCCGGCGCAGCGCTCCTGCTGGCGCTCGTGCTGGCCGAGCCGTTCCATCCGGGCAATCCGGCCGCCGCGTTTGCGTGGTTGTTCGAGCGCTACGAATTCGGTTCGAACGTCTATCCGTACAACAGCGTCAACGCCTTCAATCTGTGGGCGATCCGCGGGATGCTGTGGATGCCCGACAATCAAAGCATTTTGATGCTGTCGCAGTGGGTCTGGGGCGTCTTGCTCGTGCTGGCCGCGCTCGCGCTGATCGTCTGGCGCTACTTGCAGGAGCGAAGCTCGCAGGCGCTGCTCGAAGGGTGCGCGATCGCAACGCTGGCCTTCTTCGTGCTCGCCACGCGCATGCACGAACGCTATCTCTTCAACGGGCTCCTCTTCACCATCGCATGCCTGCCCTTCGGCGGCTTGGCGGTCTTCGGCGTTCGCAGCCCGGCGCGACGATATCTCTGGGGAGCGGTCGCCTTGTCGATCGTCCTCTTCGCAAACTTGCTTTACAGCCTCGAGTATTTGCGCGTCGTCACCGATAACGTCGCCGGGTTAAACGCCCAAAACCTCTGGGGCGGTTGGACCATTGCGCTGGCGGCGCTCGCCGTCGGGACCTTTTTCGTGCTCGGTTATCAGTATCTGGGAGAGTCCGAGGCGGTGCCGCAGGTTCGGACGGACGCGCAGCGTCGCGGCAAGGCGAGCGCCGCGACCGAGGCGGTCGAGCCGGAGGAAGGTGCGCGCAACCGGTTCGATCCGCGCGAGGGGCTGGCGACGCTGCGCATGCCGCTCGACTACGCGATCGCGGCGGCGCTCGGCGCCGGGAACTTCATTCTTTCGTTCGCCGGCTACTGGCGGCCGGCCGACAAGGTTTTCGACGAGATTTACTTCGCGCGCGCCGGTGAGGAGTATCTGCAGAACCTGCGCATCTACGAGAACACGCATCCGCCGCTCACCAAGCTCTTGATCACGTTTTCGATGATGCTCTTCGGAGGAATGCCCAAAGGTCACGGCCTCGGCGGCTGGACCGGCCTCAATGCCGTCATCGGACATCTGAGCAACGGCGACAACTCCTACGGCTGGCGTTTTCTCGACGTGGTTTTCGGCGCGCTGGTCGTGATGCTGCTCTACGCCTTTGCCAAGCGGATCACCGGCTCGACCGTCTTCGCAACCATCACCGCGCTGCTGTTGACGTTCGACGGCATGCACTTCGTGCAGTCGCGCATCGCGACGCCCGAAGGCTTCGTCGTCTTCTTCGCCACCTTGGCCGTTTACGCGTTCTATCGCTTTTGGATCAGCTCGCAAGTCGGCGAGCGCGAGCACGTCGCGGTGCCGTGGTGGGGCTTTGCCGGCGCCGCCGCCGCGGCGCTGCTCGTGGGCGGCGCGCTCGGGCAGATCGGTCGAGCTTTTTGGGGTTTCGACGCCGCGGCGGCGACGGTCGCGACGCTCTACGTCGCGGGCTTGGGCTATCTGCTGTTACGGTATGCGGCGCTCGCGCGCTTCTTCGGCGACGGGCGGCGCGAGCTGACCTACGCCGAGGGTTCCTACGCGTTGCGAAGCAGCGAGGGGACCGCGATCTTTGCCGCCGACGGCGGCACGATCGACGGCCGCGGAAGAATTCAACGCGGCGCCGTCTCGCAAGCCAAGGGTAACGCGCTGGTGTACGAGGACGACCCGCTCAAGATCGTCTACCGTCGCGACGCCGGCGTGAGCTACGAAACGCCGGAGGGCACGGCGCTCTACGCCGGGGACGAAATTCGCGCCGGGCAAGCCGTCGAAAGCGGCCGTTCCTCTCGATTGTGGCTCGTGCTCTTTACCGTGGCGCTGGGGCTGCTCGTGAGCTCGAAGTGGTATGGCGTCATGGGCTTCGGAGTAAGCTTCGTCGTCGTGATCCTCGTCTGGCTCCAGCGCGTCTTCAGCCGGCTGCGCCCCACGCTTTGGGGGAATCCGCGAGGCTTCCGCCTCGACGCGGCGCTGGTGACGATCGTCTTGATCAGCATGACGGTTTACGGGCTCGTCTGGGTGCCGGACTTGGTCCGCCACTCACCCGATCCGGGCGAGATCCACAACGCCAACGATCTGGTCTATCGGCAGTACTCGATGTTCGAATACCACGATACGCTCAAAGCCACGCATCCGTACTCCTCGAAATGGTGGGAGTGGCCGCTCGACTACGTGCCGATCGCGTACTTCTACCAAGACCATCGCAGGGATCCGATGAATCCGAACGGCTGTTGCGTCTACGAGATTACGTCGATGCCGAACCCGCTGATCCTCTGGTTCGGATTGCTCAGCGTCCCATGGGTCGCGTTCTTGGCGTGGCGCGAACGCAATAAAGGCTACGCGCTGATCGTCATCACCTATTTGCTGCAGTGGTTGCCCTGGATGAGGTCGCCGCGCATTACGTTTGCGTACCATTTCTATGTCGACATTCCGCTGGTCTGTCTGTGCAACGCCATCCTGTTGCAGCGCATCTGGCGATGGGCGCAACGGCGCAACGGCCTGCGTTGGCTGGGAGGGCTGAGCGTCGGCATCTACGTGGCGGCGGCCGCGCTGGCGTTCGTCTTTTTCTTTCCCATCTTGGCCGATTACCCGATCAGTTGGAACGCCTGGCACGCGCGAATGTGGTTCCCAACCTGGATTATCGGCCCCGGCTAGCGAACTCCAGCGCATATGTCCGGACATTCGAAGTGGCATAACATCAAGCTGAAAAAGGGGAAGGCCGACGCTCAACGCGGTGCCCTTTTCACCAGGTTGAGCAAGGAGATCATTCTCGCCGCGCGGGGCGGTTCGCCCGATCCCGAGGCCAATTACCGTCTGAAGATGGCCGTCGAAAAAGCGCGCGAGTTCAACATGCCGCACGAGAACATCAAGCGGGCCATCGCGCGCAGCTCCGGTCAGGGCGGCGAGCGAGAGATCGAGGAAATCCGCTACGAAGGCTACGGCCCGCACGGGTTGGCGGTGATCGTCGATGCGGCCACCGACAATCGCAACCGCACCGCCGGGGAGCTGCGCTTTCTCTTTAGCCGGCACGACGGCACGCTCGGCGAGAGCGGCGGCGTCGCTTGGATGTTCGACCCGGTCGGAATCGTCGAGGTCGATCCCGGTGGACGGTCGGAAGAGGCGCTGATGGAGGAAGCGCTCATCGACGGCGTCGAGGACATCGAGTACGACGCCGAGTTTGCGGCGATCTACACGCAGCCGGCGCGTCTGGCGGGAGTGCGCGACGACTTGCGCGCGCGCAACGTCAAGATCTCCGATGCCTATCTGGGGATGCGAGCGAAGACGAGGCTCGAGCTGCGCGACGGCGAGCTCGCGGCCGCCCTCGCGTTTTTGGAGGCGCTCGAAGAGCACGAAGACGTGCAGCGAGTCTTCAGCAATCTCGATTTCAGCGCGCTGCCCACGGAGGCGCTCGCCTGAGGTCGTCGCTCCACGAGTACCTCGCGCGCGATTGGGTCTTCCCGGTCGTGCTCGTCGTCTTCACGGCGGTGGTCGTGTGGTTCGGACGCCAGATTTACGACTTTCTCTTGCCGTCGTCCGCAACCGTGACGCTCCCGTCGTTCGTCGGCCAAACTCTCGACGATGCCGACGCCGAGGTCGCGCGTCTCGGTCTCAGTTCGGCCGTCGTCGATCACACGACGAGCGATCGCTATCCAAAGGACGTCGTCATCATGCAGCGTCCCGATGCCGGCGACGAAGTGCGCCAGGGCCGGCAAGTTTCCTTCGTCATCAGCGACGGCATCGTCGCGCGCCTCATGCCGGATCTCCGGTATCAATCGATGCGCGAGGTGCAGCTCGATCTGTCCGGCGCGCACCTGCAGCTCGGGCGAGTCAGCTACGCGCGAAGCGATTTCATTCCGGACGGGCACGTCATCGCGCAAAACCCGGCCCCGTTGGTCAGCGTGCACGAAGGAGACGTCGTGACGCTCGTGGTCAGCCGCGGCGGACGGCCGAACTTCATCGTTCCGGACTTCGTGGGGCTGACGATCGATCAAGCGCGGGCGCTCGCCGGCGATGCCGGCGTCAAGCTCGGTCAGATCGTGTGGACTCCGCTGGGCAAAACCGGGCCGCCCCACGGCATGGTGGCACGCCAGATTCCACCGCCGAAGGCCAGGATCGCTTCGTTCGATCCGGTCGCACTGCAAGTGAGCGCCGGACCCAACGAGTCCGGTTACATTCTTCGTCAGGTTCACGTGCTCGTCTCCGTCCCGGAGCCGCAGAACGTGGAAAACGGTCAACAGCTCGACGTGCGCCTCTCGCTTACCGACGCAACCGGCCGTTACGATTTGTATCGCGCGTTTGCCGAACCGGGACAGAAGCTCGATTTCACCGTCACCGCACTTGGGACGTCGCTGCTGGACATGTACGTCAACGGCGCGTTGGTTGGCGAAACGCGCCTCGGCACCGAGCCCCCGAAGCTCTATAATGCATCGCAACCGTCGCCGTCGCCGGCCGCCGTCTCGCCGTGAGCGCCGGAGGCTCGTCCGTACCGAAGTCGAAGGGCGAAAAACCAACGCCGTACGAGGAACGCACGATGATCCGCCCGCCGATTCTCGCACCTTCGGTGCTCTCCGCCGATTTTGCGCGCATCGCGCAGGAGCTCGACGCGGCGCGGGACGGCGGCGCGCGGTACCTGCATCTCGACGTGATGGACGGCCGCTTCGTGCCGAACATCACGTGGGGGCCGAAGATCATCGGCGACTTACGCAAGCTTTCGGAGTTGGTCTTCGACGCGCACTTGATGATCGTCGAGCCCGAGCGCTACGTCGACGACTTTCGCGCGGTTGGTTGCGACCGCATCACGTTTCACTTGGAGGCGACGCCGCACGCGCAGCGACTGCTCGCGCACATTCGCGACGGCGGCGCGAAAGCGGGCCTCGCGCTCTGTCCCCAAACGCCGGTCGAGCTGTTGCAGGACGTCATCGAGGATTGCGACACCGTGCTCGTGATGAGCGTCAACCCGGGGTTTTCGGGACAGCGATTCATTCCGCGCGCGCTCGACAAAGTTCGCGAAGCGCGCGCGCTCGTCGATCGCCGCAACCCGGCGTGCTTGATCGAAGTCGACGGGGGCGTCGGTGCGGAGAACGCGCGCGATCTCGTCGAGGCGGGCGCCGATGCGCTCGTCATGGGCTCGGCAGTCTTCGGCGCTTCGGATCCCGCGGCGGAGCTGCGGCGCATTCGCGCGCTGCTCGTGTGACCGAAGACGACGTCGTCTGCGCGATAGCGGCGCTCTGCGATCGAGCGCCTGCCGGAGGACGCGTGCTCCTTGGCATCGGCGACGACGCGGCGCTCTGGCAACCCTCCCGGTCGCACCGCAGCGCGATCTCGACCGACATGCTCGTCGAAGGCGTTGACTTCGAGCGCGACGCGATGACGCTGGGCGATATGGGCTGGCGCGCGATGGCGGCCAACGTCAGCGACTTGGCGGCAATGGGTGCGCGGCCGGTGCTCGCGACCGTGGCGCTCGGTCTTCCCCAGACGCTCGGCCTCGACGAGATCCTGGAACTTTATCGCGGGCTTGCGCAGTGCGCCGCATCGTGGCGTCTCACGATTGCCGGCGGCGATCTCTCGCGCGCCGTTGCATTGACGATCGCGATCGCGGTCGTCGGCGAAGTGCGCGCATCGAATGTCAAGACGCGCAGCGGCGGCCGTGCCGGCGGCGTGCTGGCCGTCACGGGCGCGCTCGGTGCCGCGCGCGCGGGTCTCGAGCTCACGCGGCGCGACGAGACCGTCGGAGCGGCACTCAAAGAAGAAGCGCTGCGCGCTTTTCGCCGCCCGCAGCCGCGCGTTGCCGAAGGGCGCTTTCTGGCCGCGAGCCGCAACGTGGAAGCAATGATGGATATTTCCGACGGTCTGGCTCGGGACGCCGGGCGGCTCGCAGCCGCGAGCGGTTGCGGCGCTCTGCTCGACGCCGTCCCCGTGGCGCAATCGGCGCGAGCGGTAGCGCTGGCGCGCGGCCACGACCCGCAGCGTTTCGCACTGGCCGGCGGCGAAGATTTCGAGCTGCTTGCGGCGATCGAGCCGCGCGCCTTCGCACACCTCGCGCGGCGTTATGCGGCGCGCTTCGGACGCAAGCTCGAACGCATCGGCGTTCTGCGCGCGGAGCCGGGGATCGTTTGGGAGGGAGCTACGCTCGAGGAACTAGGCTGGGACCACTTCGCGCCGCCGGGCGCTTAAGCGCGCCGGGTAACCCGGTTCGAGCGCAAGCAGGCCGTGCAGACGCGCGCCGTGCGATGGACGCCCCGGTCGTCGATGCGGACGGACTGCAAGTTAGGAAGCCAGCGCCGCTTCGTCTTGTTCATCGCGTGACTGACGTTGTTGCCCGCTTTGGGTCCCTTGCCGCAGATTTCACACCGCTTCGCCATAGCCGGGCGATAGTACCACGGAGCCCGGCCGGCGGGCAAGCGGAAATGCGGCAAGCCAAAAGTTGACGCTGGGCAAGGATTCCCCGGGTGACTCCCAAAGTTCGGCGGCCATGGCTCGAGCGCGCATCGCCGTCGATGCGATGGGAGGCGACCACGCTCCGCACGAGATCGTGGCTGGAGCGCTGCTGGCCGCGCAGGAGTTCGATGCCGAGATCCTTTTGGTTGGAGACGAGGCGCGCGTTCGCCCGCTTCTTCAGGGACCGGGCAGCGAGCGCGTGCGCGAAATTCATGCCCCCGAAGCGGTGGCCATGGACCTCTCGCCGGCGACGGCGTTGCGCTCGTGCGACCGAACGTCGCTCGGCGTCGCGGTCGGTCTGCTCAAGCGCGGCGAGGCGGAAGCGGTCGTCTCGGCCGGCAACAGCGGCGCGTTTCTCGCGATCGCGCTCATCAAGCTTCGGACGATCGAAGGGATCTCGCGTCCCGCGATCGCGACGGTCTGGCCCGCGTTGAAGGGTCCCACCGTCTTGCTCGATTCCGGTGCGAACGTCGACTGCCGGCCCGAGTGGCTCGAGCAGTTCGCGATCATGGGCTCGGCATACGCCACCGCGGTGCTGAACGTTCGCTCGCCGCGCGTGGCGCTGCTCTCGGTCGGCGAGGAGCGAAGCAAAGGGAATCAACTCGTGCACGAAGCCGCCAGGCTCCTGGAGGCATCGCCGGTCAACTTCATCGGCAACGTCGAAGGAAGCGATCTCTTTCACAACGTCGCCGACGTCATCGTCGCCGACGGCTTCGTCGGCAACGTCGTGCTCAAGACCGGCGAAGGCATGATTGCCGATCTCGCTCATGTCATGCGCGATGCGCTCCTGGGCGGCAGCATCCTGACGAAGTTCGGAACGGCGCTGCTCGCGCCCGCGCTCAAGCGCTTGCGCAAGAGCTTCGACTGGGAACGGTACGGCGGGGCGCCGCTGCTCGGCCTGCGCGGGAATTGCATCGTCACGCACGGTCGCGCGAGCCGCAATGCGATCAAGCACGCGATCGGCGCGGCGGTTCAAGAAGTCGATCACGACGTCGTCGGAAAGATCAGCGGACTCATCGCCCCGCATCTCGCCGCCATGTAAGTTCGCCCCCGCCATGCTCGGCGTTTACGTCCATCTGCCGTTTTGTCCGTATCTTTGCCCGTATTGCGATTTCGCGAAGTGGCCCATGCGCGCCACGAGCGCGCGCCGCTATCTCGACGCGCTCTACGCTGAAATCGAACGCGAATGGCCGGCGCCCGCGGCCACCGTCTATCTCGGCGGCGGCACGCCCAACGCGTACGACGCACCGGCGATCGCGCAATTGCTCGCTCGCGTTCGCGCGCGCTTTCCGGGCGCCGGAGAGCTGTCGATCGAGATCAATCCGGAGCTCGTTCGGGCCGGCGACTTTCCGATATATCGCGAAGCGGGAATCACGCGAATCTCGATCGGCGTTCAGTCCTTCGTCGCCGGCGAGATCGAAACGCTCGGGCGCAAGCACACCGCCGCGCAGATCGAAGAGGTGGTCGCGCTCGCGCGCGCCGCGCGGCTGCCGTCCGTTTCGCTCGACTTGATGTTCGCGGTGCCGGGGCAGAACGCGCAGAGCTGGCGGCGCAGCTTGAGCGCGGCAATCGCGCTCGACGTCGATCACGTCTCGGCGTACGGTCTGACCGTGGAGGAGGGCACGCCCTATGCGGCTTGGCGCGCTCGCGCGCCGGACGTCTTTTTCGACGATGCGCGCGAGGCCGAGCTCTACGCGCTCGCGATCGAGCTGCTCGCCGCCGCCGGTTACGAGCAATACGAGATCAGCAATTTTGCGCGGCCGGGACATCGTTGCGCACACAACCTCAACTATTGGGCCAACGGCGAGTACGCCGGGCTCGGCGTCGGCGCGGCTTCGTACCGCGAGGGCGTTCGCAGTCTCCACACGCGGTCGCTGGAAGAGTACGCCGCGGCCGCGCTCGCGGGGCGGCCGATTCCGTCGGAGGCCGAGCGGCTGGAAGGTCGACGGCGCGCCGGCGAGGCGATGATGCTCGCGCTTCGGACGGCGCAGGGGGTTGGCTTGAGCGAGTTCAAAGAACGCTATGGTATCGACGTGATGACGGACTACGCTCCCGTCGTCGCTCGATTCGCACGGACGGGGCTGCTCGAACGCATCGGAGACACCGTGCGGTTGACGCAGCGAGGCCGATTTCTTGCCAACGACGTTTGCGGAGCTTTCCTGACATTCGAGTAGCACCAAAAGGGATCTCTGAGACGGTCCTGCGCGCCGCCTTCGTCCTCGTTTTCGGCGTAACGGGCTTCCTCTTGGGCCGCGAAGCCTACTTCAGCCTCTTGTCGCCGCACTTTGCGAACGAGACGCTGCAGCTGGTCTTTTTGATTTTCTCGCCGGTCGCGGGCGTGGTTGCCGGCCTGCTGCTGGCGCCGTTGGCGCAAGCCCTGTTCGAAAGTCAGCTCTCCCAGGCCGAAGGCGCGATGGAGCGTTTGACGCCGGCCGAGATCGCGGGCGGTGCGGTCGGTTTGATCGTCGGTCTCCTGATCGCGTTTCTTATCAAAGGCATCGTCTTCGAGCTCATCTCGGACTTCGGCCGCGCGGGAACCTACGTTGCGATCGTCCTCTATCTCATCGTCGCGATCTTCGCGGCATATTTGGGTGCGCGCATCGGCGCCAAGATTCGGATCGTCCCGGTCCCTCGGGGTGCGGTCCACGGCAATGCGGACGGCGTTCCCAAGCTCGTCGATACGTCGACGATCGTCGACGGGCGAATCGTCGAGATCGTCGAGAGCGGCTTTCTGGAAGGCGAGTTGATCGTTCCGCGATTCGTCTTGCGCGAGCTGCAGGCCATCTCCGACTCCGTGGACGCGCTTAAACGCACGCGCGGCCGGCGCGGCTTCGACGTGCTCAGCCGCCTCCAAGAGCTGGCCGTCGTCGAGATCAGCGAACGGGATTTTTCGGACATGGCGCCCGGTAACGTCGACGCGCGGCTCGTACGCCTCGCTCAGGAGCTGGGCGCGAAGCTCGTCACCAACGATTACAACCTGAATCGAGTGGCGCACGTCGAAGGCGTCGCGGTGCTCAACGTCAACGAGCTGGCCAATGCCGTCAAGCCGGTCGTCTTGCCCGGAGAAGAGCTGCACGTTGCCGTGATCCGGGAAGGCAAGGAGTTTCATCAGGGCGTCGGTTACCTCGAAGACGGAACGATGATCGTCGTCGAGCACGGCCGCCGCTTGATCGGCGAAGAGGCCGATGTCGTCGTCACCAGCGTGCTGCAGACCGTTGCGGGCCGGATGATTTTCGCACGGCCCAAGCGCGAGGGCGTCGCGACGTGAAGTGGGCGGCGGTCATCGTGGCTGCCGGACGCGGCAGCCGTTTCGGGCGCGCCAAGCAACTCGTCGAACTCGCCGGGCTGCCGATGGTCGGTTGGTCGATGCGTACCTTTGGCGCGATGAGCGAGATCGCCGAGATCGTCGTTGCGACCGAGCCCGAATCGATCGAACCGATGCACGCGCTCCTCGAACGGTTCGCGCCCGATCTCGAGCATCGCGTCGTGCGCGGCGGCGCAACGCGCCAAGGGAGCGTGCACGAAGGCTTGGCCGCGGTTTCGCCCGGATGCGACGGCGTGTTGGTGCACGACGGCGCGCGCCCGCTCGTGAGCACGGACGACGTGCGGGCCGGCATGCGCGAAGTGGGCGAAGGTCGCGCCGCGTTACTCGCGGCGCCGGTCGTCGACACGATCAAGAGCGTGGACCCGCGATCGCTGCGCGTCGTTGCCACCCACGATCGCCGCGCCTTGTGGGCCGCGCAGACGCCGCAGTTCGCGCTGACCGCCGAGCTTCGCGCGGCCCACGCGCTCGCGCGCCGCGACGGCGTCGACGCAACCGACGATGCGGCCCTGCTCGAGCGCAGCGGCGTCGAAGTCGTGGTGGTTCCCTGCGCAAGCGAGAACTTTAAGGTAACGCTGCCCGCCGACGTCGCGCGCGCCGAAGCGATCCTGCAGGAGCGCGCGGGATGATGCGCGTCGGTCACGGCTTCGACGCGCATCGCCTCGTCGAGGGGCGCGCGCTCGTCCTGGGCGGCGTACGGATTGCGTTCGAGCGCGGCGCGCTCGGTCACTCCGACGGCGACGCGCTCGCGCACGCGCTCGCTGACGCGCTGCTGGGCGCAGCGGCGCTCGAAGATCTCGGCACGCGCTTTCCGGCCGGCGATGCCCGTTGGAAGGATGCCGACTCCCTCGAGCTGCTGGCGCAGTGCGCGTCGGCCGTGCGCGCGGCCGGATTTACGATCGTGAACGTGGATGCGACGATCGTCGTCGAACAGCCCCGGCTTGCGCCGTTCATCGATCGGATGCGCGCGAACGTCGCCGCGCGTCTCGCGGTCGCGCTCGACGCGGTCGGCGTGAAGGCGAAGACGAGCGAGGGGATGGGCTATACCGGCGACGGGGCCGGTCTCGCCGTTCACGCGGTCGCTCTGCTCGAGCGCCGCTCGACGGACGAAGGGCGTGCAGCCGGGCATTAAAAGGCGGGGTTACATCATTGCAAATGGCTTTCGACGCCGTGCTGGCCGACTTACGAGCACCGCTGCAACGTGACCCCGCGGCACGCGGGTGGCTCGACGTCGTGCTCTCGTATCCGGGCTTTCACGCGCTGGTCGCGCACCGGCTGATCCACGCGCTCCATCGCGCCGGCATTCCGATCCTGCCGCGCTTTTTCGGCAACGTGGTGCGCTTTTTCACTCAGATCGAGATTCATCCGGGCGCGCAGATCGGCAAGGGCATTTTCATCGACCACGGCTCGGGCGTCGTCATCGGCGAAACGTCGGTCGTCGGCGACGGCTGTACGATCTACCAAGGCGTCACGCTGGGCGGAACGAGCCTCTCGCACGGCAAGCGTCATCCCACGCTCGGGCGCAACGTGACGATCGGCGTAAACTCGAGCGTGCTCGGCGCAATCGTGTTGGGCGACAACGCCAAAGTCGGCGGAGGATCGGTCGTCGTCAAGGACGTGCCCGCCAACGCGACCGTCGTCGGCGTTCCCGCGCGCATCGTCGCGCGCGACGGCAAGCCCGTCGGTGCCGTGCCGGACCGGCCTCAAGTCGAGATGCCCGACCCCAACGTGGACGCGATCGTCCGGCTCGGGCTCAGGTTCGTCCAACTCGAGAAGCGTTTGACCGAGCTCGAACGCGGCGAGGCCTCGGAAGAAGAAGCCTGGAGCTGGGTCATTTAGTGAAGCTCTACAACACGCGGACGCGCGGCGTCGAGGAGTTCGCTCCGCTGCGCGCGGGCGAGGTTCGCATCTACGTGTGCGGCTTGACGCCGTCGGCTCAAGCGCATCTCGGTCACGCTCGATCGTTTCTCTTTTTCGACGTCTTGCGGCGCTACCTCGCCCACCGGGGATATCGCGTGACCTACGTGCAGAACGTCACCGACATCGACGATCGCAGCATCAACGCGGCGAGGGAGACGGGCGAGGATTATCATGCGATCGTCGAGCGTTACTATGCCGAGTTCAAAGAGGCGATGCGCAAGCTGGGCGTCGCGGAGTACGACCACGAACCCTACGCGACGCGGTACATCGAGCCGATCCAGGCGATGATTCGCGAGCTCGTCGCCGGCGAGCACGCCTACGTGGCTCGCGACGGCATCTACTACCGCGTGTCGACGTTTGCGAGTTACGGGCGGCTTGCGAACCGCAACGTCGACGAGCTCGAGGCCGGCGCGCGCATCGAGGTCGACGAACAGAAGGAGGATCCGCTCGACTTCGCGTTGTGGAAGTTCGCGAAACCGGGCGAGCCGGAATGGCCGTTCGAGCCGTACGGCGCGGGACGCCCCGGATGGCACATCGAGTGCTCGGCGATGGCGCGCGCTCTGCTCGACCCCGCCGGCAAAGGATTCGACATCCACGGCGGCGGCGCCGATCTGATCTTCCCGCACCACGAAAACGAGATCGCGCAGAGCGAGCCGCTGATGGCGCGACCGCCGATGGCGAACTTTTGGGTCCACGGCGGGCTCTTGCTCTTCGACAACCGCAAGATGGCGAAATCGCTGGGCAACTTCGAGCCGTTGTGCGATTTGCTCGCGCGCCACGATCCGCAGGCGATTCGCTGGCTCTTCCTCCAGACGGGTTACCGCAAGGTGATGAACTTCACCGAGGATTCGATTTCGGCCGCGGCGCTCGGACTGGCGCGGATCAAGGCGGCGTATCGCAGCGCGGCGCCGACGACCGACGGCGAGCTCGAAGGCTCGCCGGAGCTCGACGCGCGCATGGAGGCCGCGCTCGACGACGACCTGAACACCGCGGCCGCGCTTGCCGTGCTCTACGACGTCGTGAGCCGCGAAGCGCCCAGCCGCGAGCGTCTCGCATACTGGCTCGGCGTGCTCGGCGTCGCACCCGACGAGTCGTGGCTGGAAGAGCCCGCTGCCCGATTGGCGCCCGACTTCATCGACCGGCTGCAGCGCGCGCTGCGCGAGGCCCGGATCGACGCCGCGCACGAAGCGATCGAGGGCGCAACGCCGCTCGAAGCGATCGAACGCGTCGTGGCGTTGCGCGACGACGCTCGTCGCGCGAAGGACTGGCCGGCATCGGACAAGCTTCGCGACGCGCTGCAACGCTGCGGCATCGACGTGAAAGACTCCAAAGAAGGCAGCTCGTGGAGCGTCGCCGCTTCGACTCCTTAGATTTCGATAATTTCGTTTACGGAATTCACGCCGTCGGCGAAGCCCTCGCGGCCGGGGAGCGCTTGCGCGCGATCCACGTCGCCGCCGATCGGTCGAAGGACGCAGCGCTGCGGGCGATGCTGGCGCAAGCGAAGGAGCGCGGCGTTCCGATCCGCTTCGAACGGCGCGTTTTTTTCGAGAAGATTCCGTTCAAAGCGCATCAAGGCGTCGTCGGCATCGCGCCGCCGTTCGCCTACGCGTCGCTGCCCGACGTGCTCGCGACCCGCCGCTCGCCCGGCACGTTGCGGTTGATCGTGGTGCTCGATCACCTGACCGATCCGCATAACGTCGGCGCGATCGTGCGCACCGCCGAGGCCGCGGGAGCCGACGGCCTCGTCTTGCCCGAGCGGCGTTCGGCCGGCGTCAATGCCACCGTGCGCAAGGCGGCCGCGGGCGCCGCCGAGCACCTGCCGATCGCTCGAGTGGCAAACGTCGCCCACGCGATCCGCGCGCTCAAGAAAGCCGGCACGTGGGTTGCGGGCGCCGATCCCGCGCCCGAAGCGCTCCAATACGATCGCGCCGACTTCAATCGCGATTTGGCGTTGGTCATCGGGGCCGAGGGCGCGGGGCTTTCAGCGCTGGTCAAGCGCGAGTGCGACTACTTGGTTCGGTTACCGATGCAAGGGCGCGTCGGATCTCTCAACGCCTCCGTTGCCGCCGCTATCCTCATTTATGAAGCCTTAAGACAGCGAGACCGCTCGCTTCGTCCTTGACGGGGGAGGGGGAACCTCCTATATACTTGACGACGACGTGCCGTGCCCGACGGGCTGCGGC
>JASHOM010000145.1 GCA_030041115.1 Vulcanimicrobiota bacterium
GCCGATGATGTGCACGAGGTTCCGGCGCTCAACCCGCCTTTGTCGAGCGAATGCGATAGTCGGCGAGGATCTCGCCGGCGGCGCGCAAGCCCGACTCCGCTCCGCCTTCCATGAAACCCTGATACGCAACCGAGGTGTGCTCGCCGGCGAAGTGAATGCGTCCTTGCGCGCGTGCCTCGTGGCCGGCGATCGTCGTGCACTGCCCGACCAGCCAACAGGAATAACTCGCCAAAATGTTCGGATCGGCTTGCGCGTTGCCGAACGTCGCTCGTCCGTTCCACGTCGACGAAACGCCCGGCCAAATGCTGTCGAGCTGTTCCAGGAACCGGCGCGCGTGCCACGCCACCGCAGCGGAGCCGGCGATGTGCGCGTAGGGTGTCGGCGGCGTATCGAGCATGCCCGGCGCCCCGGCGGTGAAGACTTCAATCAAACCGTCGCGGCCGGCTTGACCGAGCGAGTAGTCGAGTGCGCTCTGTACGGAAAGCGTGGTCCAGATCTGCCCGGTCGTCGGCTGCGGCCACGGGTGCGCGGCGCGCATCCACGCGCGCCGGTCGAATTGGAGGTGAAGCTTGGTGTGATAACCGTAGCCCAAATTTTCGATCGCATTGATCTTCGCTGAATCGAAACCGGCTCCCGAATAGTCGAGCGCACGCAGCGCGATGAAGGGAATCGCCAGCACGACGCGGTCGGCGTAGATCGATTCTTGCGCGCCGCGACGATCGAAGCGCAGCTCGTAGGCGCCGCCGCGCGTGCGCCGGATCGCCAGGAGCTTGCGTCCGAACGAGATGCTTCCGGCGGGCAGCCAGGCGGCAATCGCTTCGGGCATCGCTTGGCTTCCGCCGGCGAGGATGTAGCGCTGGTCGGAGTAGCCCAGCACGTTCATTTCGTGATTGCGGTCGTAGAAGCGCTGCTGACCGAGCTGCATGACCAAATTGAGCGCGCTGAGCTCGTCGGTCGCGCGGCCGTATTCGTTGCGATAGGACTCGGCGATGAGCCGTCCGAGCTGCGAGTCGAGACCGCCCGGAACGTAGCGGACGATCCACTCGCGCATGCTCATCGCATCGAGCCGCCGCGCGGTCGCCGTGGCGTTGGCATAGGTCGTCGTAGGATCGACCTTTCCCAATTGCTCTTGGAGAATCGGATAAATCCGCGCGAAGTCCCGATCGGCCTGGGCCATCGAGTAGTAGCGGCCGTCGAGATAGCAGGTGTCGCGCGCGCTCGGCGGCCGCGCCGCATACGTATCGAGCAGTCCCAGTCCGAACCGATGCGCGAGCTCGTGCATGTTGACGTGCAGCGAATCGACCATCGCCCCGCACCACTCGGTATGCTGTCCCGCCGCCCAGTAGTTGCGCTCGGAATGCATCCGGCCGCCGACGCGCGACGACGATTCGTAGATCGTCGCGTCGATGCCGGCGTCGCGCAGTCGCATCGCCGTCACCAATCCGGCGATGCCCGCGCCGACCACGGCGATGCGCTCGCGCCCGCGCGCTTGCGACGCGGCATAGGCGACGAGCTGCGGAGCCGCCGTCCCCCCGAGCGCGGCCATCCCCAGCGAGCGTACGAACTGCTCGCGTTTCATCAGAGTTTGATGCTAAGGTCGGCGAAGAAGCCGAAGGGCTGCCGGACCGACGATATGCCGACTTCGGTAACGTTGAAGAACGTTCCGTACGGATAGCGCAGCTGCACCGGCGGATTCTTCACGAAATTGCCGGACGGCGCGAGGATATTCGACGGCAGGTTCGAGTAGACGCACGTTACCGAGTTGTCCCACACGTAGCCGCGCTGGAAGCACTGGTTGTAGAGATTGACGGCCTGCACCGTCAGCGTCATGCGCGGGTTCACGTCGTAGCTGGTCTGCAAGTTCGCGGAGAGCTCGGCGGGCTGAATGAACGCTCCGAGGTTGTCGAAGTGCCCGCTATACGGATCGGGCAGGAAGATCGCGCCGTCGGCTCCGCCGGGACAACTGACGCCCGGCGTCTGCGGCGTGTCCGAGGGCTCGTGCGCGCACGACTGCGGGACGTAACCCGGCCAAACCAAGGGCGAGCCGTAGTTCGACCCGTCGATGTAATGCAGCGACGGCGTCACCGCAAACTTGTGGTGCCGATAGTTCACGATCAACGACGCGACGTCGGGCACCTCGTAGCCATTTGCCGCGTTGAACGGACTGGGAATGACGTCGTAGGGCGTGTACCATCCGCTCGTATCGAAGAGCGGCTGCAACGTCTCGTCGTAATAGGGGTTTGGAATCTTCAGCTTGCCTTGATCGGGCGTTCCCGACTCGTCGTTGGGCAGAACCGGCAGCGCGTTGCCCGGATAGGCGCCGCTCCCGCAGGCTTGCCAGTTCGCCGAGCTCTTCGTGACGTGGGCGCAGGCCGCCGTATACGAATTGTAGAGCTCGATCTGCGTGTTGAGTGCGTCGATCACGCTCACGCCGTTGATCGGGCTGAAGCGAATTCGGTTCTCCGTGTGCGTGTACGAGAAGAGCCCCGACCAGCCGTCGTGGCTGAAATCGCCGTACTGCATCGAAAATTCGACGCCGTACGATTCCTGCGTGCCGACGTTGAGGCCGGCGAGGATGCCCTGCACGGCGTTGATCGCCTGGAACTGTAGCTGATTGCTGGTGTCGCGATAAAAGGGCGTTATCTTGTAGGAAAGCTGCGTTCCCTTGACGTGCTTCTCGAGCGACAAGTCGAAATTGTCGGACGTATCGGGAAAGATGTCGTGGTCGGGCGTGTGGTAGCCGTACGGATAGAACTGCGCGATGAACGATGCCAGATTTTGCTGAAACGTGTTGTATTGATAATACGACGAGCCTTCCGCCCGCGCGTACTTACCGGCCGAGCCCCGGATCACCGTGTCCGGGTTGATCGTGTACGTGAAGGAAGCGCGCGGCTGAAAGACGTTCGAGACGTTCGTGCCTGCGCCGACGTTATAGAGGCCGTTTCCGGGAACGGTCAGCGGCAGAAGCCCGGGCGCGCAGGCGCCGAAGGAATCGCTCGACGAGTTCCAGGTCCATTGCGTGGATTTGCCCGGCGCACCGCAGAACTCGTTGTTGTACGCGTCGAACCAGAACTGACGCGCGGGATAACCGTTTTCGAGATTGTTGGTCGCGTAGGCGAAGCTGTCGAGACGCGCGCCCGCGTTGACCACGAGCCGGTCGTTGGGCTGCCAAAGGTCGGTAATTGCGCCCGACGTGAAGTAGGGATGGACGTCGTCCACTTGCGCGCTTTGCCCGTTCTCGGTCATCATCCAGTGCGCTCCCGCTTTCGCGGCAGGCGTACCGGGCGGCGCGTAACCCGGCGTGAGGTTGAAGTCGTACGAACCTTCGCCCGGATAACAGCCGCTCGGCGTGAGACAGCCGCCCTGACTTCCGGCGTCAAAACAGCTCCACGGCTGGCCCGTCGTGTAGTTATAACACTTGCCGTTGGGCGTGCCGTAACTCGAAAGGATCGTTCCCAACCCGGTCGGCGATAGGCTCGTCGTAAACGGATCGGTCGAGCTGAAGAGAGCGTTGTACGTTTGCAGCTTCTGTTCCATGTACGAACCCTCGACCGTGAGCAAATTCGCCGGCGCAAGCTGATTGGCGTAGATGAGGCTGCCACCGTAGCCGTGCTCCAACACTTCGTAGTCGGCGGGATCCGAGCCGAAGACGAGCTGCGCGCTGTTGGGGCCGTTGATGAACCAGTTGGAATACGCTCCCCAGATCAGCCCGCGCAGGTAGGAATGGGAATCCATGTTCTTTTGATATTGCAGTTTTTCGATGGAGTATCCGTTCCAGTTTCCGTCGCGATCGCTCGGATCGATCGGCGAGCCCGCCGCGCGGGCGGTCGGACTGCTCGGAAAGAGGCCGACGACGACGTTTTGCTCGTGCGGCGCCTGCATGAGCGCTCCGTTGTAATAGAGCGAGTCGAGATAGGGCATCGGGTAGCCGATGCCGGTTGCCTGACCGACCTGCGGCGTGTACCAGACGTCGTACGCCGAGCTGTAGAATTGGTCGGCAATGCCTCCCGTGACGTAGAGGAGCTGGATGTCGTCGCGCAGCGCCGAGTCGCGATGGGGTACGCCGATGTGCAGATTGATCACGTTCTCGCGATCGAAGTTCGCCGCTTGGGCGTAGCTGTAGCCGGGCGAGTAAATGAATCCGTAGTTGGGCCCCTTCCCGCCCGAACCGTCGAGGATGTCGTAGACGTCGTTGTTCGTCGGCACGCTGAGCGGATAAAAGTAGAGCGGATCGCTCACGCCTCCGAACTGATCGCCGTAGCGATACGTCTGATCGGTGCCCGAAAGGCCCACATAGTACGAGAAAAGCCGGTCGGGCGTCGCGCCCGCCACCTCGACGGTCGCTTGATGGTAGAAGGCCGGCCCGCCGATGCCCAGATCGGCATTGGCGTAACCGGGAAACGTGCCCGTCTTGATCACTTGATTGATGTAACCCGCCAAGCCCGACGAGTTCGAGGTCGCGGGCGTGCCGCCGGTGTAGACCTGCACCTCCTGATTGCCCAGCGACGTGAGCGTTCCGATCGGCGCGAGGTCCGACTGGCGCGTCATTTGTATGCCGTCGAACTCATAAGCAACCTGAT
>JASHOM010000146.1 GCA_030041115.1 Vulcanimicrobiota bacterium
TAGACTTTCGGCTATGATGGAAGGAGTGTCAAGAACCCGACTCCTGCGCTTGTTTGCAGCGATGCTTTTGGCCGGCGCGATCCTATGGTCGGGCCGCGCCGCCTTCGCAGGTGCGGCCTCGCTCGAGGACCTGCTCGCCGGGGCTCTGACGCCCTCGGCCGCGCCGTCGCTCCTCGGTCCGATTACCTCGGCCGGAAGGATCGGCTGGGAGTGCAAGCCCGAGCGCGCGGCCGCCGCAACTCCCTGGCACGCCGCCGAACTCCCTTCGACTCCCGGCACTCCGTGAGCGATGCGGTCTCGACCGTTGGTCGCCCTTCTCATCCAGGTCGCGGCGGCCACGGCCATCGCACACGCCTATCCGACTCCGAGCCCCGTCCCGCGAACGACGTCGCTCCCGGCGTTGCGCGCGCAAGCGATCGGTCGCGAAGTGGAGGAACGCTTCAGCATCGGGCTCGCCGCCGAGGCGCGCGGCGACTGGACCGCCGCGGCGCTCGAGTTCGAGCGCATCGTCGCACTCACGCCGCCTGAACCGAAAGGCTCGACGGCGCGCTACGACCTCGCCATCGCGTATGCCAACTTGCAGCGCAACGACGACGCCGCGAGCCAGCTCCGCGGCGCGCTCGCGCTCGACCCCGGTTTTCTCGCGGCGATGGCTAACCTCGTCGCGGTCGATCTCGCGCGCGGAGACACGCCGGAGGCGCGCCGTGTCGCCGACCGCTACGTCAGCCTCGCGCCCGACTCGGCGCGAGCGCTCTACTCGCGCGGAATCGTCGCGTTGCGCGCCGGCGACGCCGCGACCGCGCGCGAGGATTTCGGCAAGCTCCTGCACGCGAATCCATCGTACGCGGTGGCGCACTACGATCTCGCGCTTGCAGAGGAACGCCTGGGCCGCTACGATGCGGCCGAGCTCGAGCTTCGCAGCGCCCTTGCGCTGGCGCCCTCGTACGCACGCGCGCGGTTTGCGCTCGGCGTCGTTCTGCTGCGCGAGGGCGAGCACGCCGAGGCCCGCAATGAGTTCGCGCGCGCGACGATAGACGCGGCGGGGGACCCCGCGCTGCAGAGCATCGCCGCGGCAATGCGCGACTCGATCAGGCTCTAAGCCGGCTTTATACTTTTTTCATCCCGCGCGGTTAGCCTACGGTGGAACCAACGCTTTCTGGAGGTTTCATGTCTAGAAAACTCGCAGCCCTGGCCCTCGCACTCGGCGCGGCCGCGCTGGCCGCGTGCGCCGGCCGCTCCGCGGACTCGACCGGCACGTTGCCCGGAATGCCCGCCTTACAAATCACCGCGCAACTGCCCGACGGGAAGACCGGCACCATCATGGAGGAGCTCCCCTCGGAGGGAATCGGCACGGTCAACGACAGCTTTTGGGACGCAACGCTCGGTGGTTTCACGCAGGAGAAGTACGCACAGGCGCTCGGATTCCCGCCCGGCACGAAGCTCACGATCAAGAACATTTCCAGCGACATCTCCCATACGTTGAACGTGATCCAAAAGAACTCGGGACCGCCGGCCGATTTCCCCAGCGATCCAAAGCTCTCGACGACGCCGCACGGCACGACGATCAAGGTCGGGTTTGCCAGCGGAGCGATCTCGCCCGGCGCGACCGCCACCGTAACGGCGAAGAAAGCCGGCATTTATCTCATCGGCTGCGCTTTTCACTATCACGAAGGCATGATGGACGTGCTCGTGATTGCAAAGGGCGCAACTCCCGGACCCCAGGGTACTCCGCCCGCATTGCGATGATGCTGCGTAAACCGGCACTCTGGCTCGCCACGCTCGCCGCCGCCGCGTTTGCAGCCTGCACGAACGGCGGCGGATTGGGCAGTCCCGGCGGGAGCGGCGGCGCAACGCCGTCGCCGCTTCCCTCCGCGGGCATCGGTGCCGGCATTCCGACCGGCAAGATCGGCGTGGAGAACGACCCCGTTTGGGGAATGGTCAGCGGCTACACGCAAACGCAAACCTCGCAAGTTCTCGCCTATCCCCCCGGCGCAAAGATCACGATCGAGAATCTCTCCTCGACGACGCCGCACACGCTCAACGTCATCGCGCAAACCGGCGGTCCGCCGCCGAAGTGGCCGCAGAATCCCACGCTCTCGTTCTCACCGATGGGCCACGGCGTGCTCGGTACCGGGTACGCAAGCGGATCGCTCGATCCCGGCGCGTCGGTGCAAGTCACGCTGTCGGATCCCGGCATCTATCTCATCGGGTGCGCCTATCACTACGTCGAGTTCAATATGCGCGACGTGATCGAAGTCGTCGCGGGAGCGACGCCGGGCCCGACCGCATCGCCGGGTCCCGGCGGATATGCCGCGATCGCGCCGCGGCAAGCGGCTGCGCCGGCACGCGAGCCTCGTCTCATCGACCAGCGCGGCCGGCGTTTCACGCTGACGTCGCTGCGCGGAAAGCCGCTCGTGGTCACGTTCGTAGCGGCGCACTGCACCGACGCCTGTCCGCTGATCGACGCGCAGTTCGCCGACGCCGCGCGCCGCATCGCGCACGCGCGCCTGAGAGCGCAACTGCTCACCGTCACGCTCGATCCGGAGCACGACTCGCCGCAAACGATGCGCGCGCTGGCCGCGCGCTTCGAGGCGAATCCCCGGTACTGGCTGCTCGCCGGCGGATCGATTTCCGACGTTCACGCGATCATGCGCGAGTTCGGCGCCTACTCGGTCGAAGGACGGCACGGCTACCACGACGAGCACACGACCTTCGTCTACGTCGTGAGCGCGCGCGGCGAGCTGCTGCGCACCATGATTGCGTCGAGCGCGCTGAGCGACGATATCGTCGAAGCGGTGCGCGAACGCGACCCGGCGGCGGCGCGATGATTCGCCGCTTAGCCGGCGGATTCGCGCTCGTGCTTGCGGCGTGCACCGCGGGCGGGATTCCGACGTCCTCGGGCGGCAGCGGCGGCGTCACGATCGACGTGAGCCTCACGCAGTTCGCTCCGGTGCAGACCCCGTACGGCCAGAGCGGCGGCTACTCGCCGCCGATAACGACCGTTTCGGTCGGAACGCAGATTCATTTTACGAACGTCGACAGCTTCGCGCACACCGCGACGGAGATTCCCGGCGCCGCCTCGTTTCCGACCGGCTCGCCGTTCAACGCGGGCGCCCTGCAGCAGCACGGCACGACGCTCTCCGGCGGTTTTAGCAGCGGTGCGCTCCAGCCCAACTCGTCGTCGCAGACGATCACGGCCGATCAGCCGGGAACCTATCTCTTCGGCTGCTTCTTCCACTACGGCGCGCCGATGCGCGCCGCAATCGTTGTTCAATAGGCTCGTCGCGGCCGCTGCGCTGGCGATTGCGGCGATCGCGTCGGCGCCGGCGCCCGCGCGAGCGATCCCGATCTTCGCGCAGCGCTATCACTTCCGCTGCGGACAGTGTCACAGCGTTCTGCCGGAGCTCAACGCGTTCGGCAACTACTTTCGCTCGCACGGCTATCGCTTGCCGCTTCCCGAGCACGGGACGACGATCTTCGCGATTCGCTATCAAATGCAATACGACAAGGATCCGGCACCGGATAGCCCGCGGTTCTCGCCCGGCGGCATCGTGCTCGGCAGCGCCAACGTCGGGCCGATTACCGCCTTTCTCCACTACAGTCTCGGTGCCGGCGGCGGCCCCGCCGCGACCTATTTGTTCTTTCTTTCGACCTACGACGACAACACGCAGAGCCTGTATCGCGGTGGGCTCTACGAGCTTCCGCTCGCGCAGTCCCCGGGCGAGCGTCTCGACGATCTGGAGCAATACGGCTACTACGGAGCGCACGTCGGTCTGAACAATTTGCCGCTCTCCTCGCCGCGCTGGGGACTTCAGGGACAGCGCACGTTCGGCAATCTGCAGGCGTGGGTGACGGCCAGCGTCGGCGCATTTCAGGGAGCACCGTACGGCGGGAAGCCCGTTCCGACCGGCGAGACCACTTGGATGAAGAGCCCGGAGCTCGGGCTGTGGCTGCGCGACACGCTCGCCCAGACCAACAAAAGCGAGCTCGACGTCGGCGCAACGGCACTCGGCGGGACGCTCGGAGTTCTGCCCACCGGACGCCTTCCGTTCGCCGATCTCTACGAGCGCTACGGGCTGCTCGCCCACGCCGGCTACGGCGATCTCGATTTTCAGGCCGAGCAATGGTACGGCGACGACCACGACGCCGACGGCTTTCTGACCAATCAGCACTCCTCGGGGGGATACGCCCGGCTCAAATACTATCCGATCCCGCACGCCTATTTCGGCCTGCGTTACGACGCCTATGCCAATCCGTTCATCAACCGCGACTTCGTCTATTACGCGGCGGTGCAGATCGCGCCGTTCCGCATTCTCGCGCAAGAAGTCCAACAACCCGGTCAACACCCCTATCTGAGCGGTGCGCTAACGGTGGCCTTCCCGGGTCCGTTGAAGTACTAGCCCGATGCGCGTGCTGGTGGTGGAGGACAACCTGCCGGTGGCGGAGTCGATTCGATCGATGCTCGAGGCTCGAAAGTATGCGGCCAACGTCGTGACCAGCGGCGAGGCGGGACTCGATCATCTCTTGCGCCGGTGTTACGACGCCGCGGTGATCGACGTCGGCTTGCCGGGCATCGACGGATTTACGCTGGCCCGCAATGCGCGCGCCGAAGGCGTGCAGACGCCGATTCTCATGCTGACCGCCCGGGACGCCGTCGAGGATCGCGTGGCCGGTCTCGATTGCGGCGCCGACGATTATCTCGTCAAGCCCTTCGTCGAGGAAGAACTGGTGGCGCGCATTGCCGCGATTCTCCGCCGCGCCGACCGGCCGGTCGTCGGCGTCGTGGAAGCGGGAACGCTGCGCATCGATCTCGCCCGGCGAGCCGTCAGCTACGACGGAAAGCCCGTCGAGCTCGGTGCGACCGAGTTCCGGCTTTTGGAGTTTCTCGCCCGGAATGCGGGGATCGCGCTGTCGCGCACGCAAATCGTGGAGCGCATTTGGGATTACGACTTCGAGGGTTCGAGCAATATCGTCGACGTGTACGTCAGCCAGCTCCGACGCAAGCTCAAGGCGCTCGGAGCCGGCGGGGTCATCGAAACCGTATGGGGTATCGGATATCGCCTGAAGTCCGGCTGAGGCGCGCGTCGCGTTGATCCTCCGCGCGGCGGGTTTCTACCTCGCCATCTTCGTCTGCGTCCTGCTGGCGCTCAACGCCGGCGCGTACGAGTTCATGGCCGCTCAGTGGCGATCCATGTTGGCACCGGCGCTCGGCACTCCGGAAGCGGCGCGCGCGATGGCGACGGCAATGCGACACGTCGTCGCGACGCTGGTCGCGATCGACGTGCCGGTCGTCGCGCTCGTCGCCCTCGCCGCGTACGCGCTCGCCCGCGCAACGATCGCACCGCTTCAGGCGGCGCGCGAGCGCGAGCGGATCTTTGCCGCCGATGCCGCGCACGAGCTGCGCTCGCCGCTCGCCGCCATCGCCGCAATCGCGCAAGCGGCTCGCGCCGGCGCGCCCGCCGAAACGCGAAGCGCCTTCGAGGCGATCGCGCGCAGCGCGTTCGACGCCTCGGCGGTCGTGGCCGATCTGCTCACGCTGGCGCGCAACCCCGCGCGCCGCGCGCTGCAATGCGAGCCGGTCGACTTGGCTTCGGTCGTCGCCGGCTCGCTGCGCGAGACCGAGCCGATTGCAGCGGCGCGAGGAGTTCGCCTCGCAAGCTCCGCGTCGAGCGCGATCGTGGACGGCGATGCGCGCCGCCTGCGCGAGCTGGCACGCAACCTGCTCGACAATGCGATTCGTCACGCTCGCGCGCATGTCAGCATCGCTTCGCGGCGCAACGGATCGCTCTGCGAAATCGTCGTCGACGACGACGGCGACGGCATTCCGCCGCAGGAACGGGAACGCATCTTCGCGCGCTTCTATCGCCGGGCCGAGGACGGCGCCGGCACCGGGTTGGGCTTGGCGATCGTCCGCTGGATCGTCCGCGCTCACGACGGCGCCGTTACGGTCGGCGAGGCACCCTGCGGCGGCGCGCGTTTCGTCGCGTCGATCCCGGCCCATAAAGAGTGAACGGCTTGTCGTAAGGGGTGTCGTGGCGCCCCGGCGCGTAAGTCAGAACGCCATGCCCTATCGTTCCCTTCGAGAGTTCGTCGATGCATTGCGCGATGCCGCCGAGCTTCACACGGTCGATTCGAGCGTCGATCCGCACCTCGAAATCAGCGAAATCAGCGACCGCGTCGTCAAAGCCGGCGGACCGGCTCTGCTTTTCTCCGCGGTCAAAGGTTCGCGCTTTCCCGTCCTCACCAATCAGTTCGGTACGCGCCGCAGAATGGCAATGGCCCTCGACGCCGATCGTCTCGACGACGCCGGCGAGCGGATTCGCGCGCTGATCGAGCTCGTGCCGCCGGAGGGATCGCTGGTCGGGAAGCTTCGCGGTGCGCTACGGCTCGCGCCGCTGGCCGATGCGATTCCCAAAATCGTCCGCACCGCCAGCGTCCACGACGTGGTGTTGGCCCAACCGGATCTCACGGCGCTTCCGGTGCTGACCACCTGGCCGCTCGACGCCGGACCGTTCATCACGCTGCCGCTCGTCGTCACCAAAGATCCGGCGACCAATCGCTACAACGTCGGAATGTATCGCATGCAGGTCTTCAACGCGACCGAGACGGCGATGCACTGGCAGCGCCACAAACACGGCCGCGCGCACGCACAGGCCTGGGGCGCAAAGACTCCGGTGGCGGTCGCGATCGGAACCGACCCGGCGCTGACGTACGCGGCGACGGCACCGCTTCCGCCGATGCTCGACGAGTTTGCTTTTGCCGGTTTGCTGCGCGGCAAGCCGGTCGAGTTGGTGCGCGCGCGCACCGTCGACCTCGTCGTGCCGGCCGACGCCGAGTTCGTGCTGGAAGGGTACGTGGACAACGACGATCTGCGCACCGAAGGGCCGTTCGGAGACCACACCGGCGTCTATAGTCCGGCCGACCGGTATCCGACCTTTCACGTCACCTGCATGACCCATCGCCGCAATCCCATTTACGCCGCGACGGTCGTCGGTAAGCCACCGATGGAAGACGCGTGGCTGGGCAAAGCCACCGAACGCATCTTCTTGCCGCTGCTCCAAATGCTGCTTCCCGAAGTCGTCGACATGAATCTTCCGGTGGAAGGCGGCTTCCACAATCTCGCGATCGTCTCGATTCGCAAATCCTATCCGGGTCAGGCGAAAAAGGTGATGAACGCGCTGTGGGGACTCGGTCACATGATGATGCTCACCCGCGTGCTGATCGTCGTCGACGCCGACGTCGACGTGCAGGACGCCCGAGCGGTGGCGTGGTTCGTGCTGAACAATTTGGCGCCCGAGCGCGACGTCGTGACGATGCCCGGCCCCGTCGACGATCTCGATCACGGCTCGTACAGCATCGCGTACGGCACGAAGATCGGCATCGACGCCACGCGCAAGGATGCCTCGGAAGGTTACACGCGCACCTGGCCGCCGGAGATGGTCATGGACGACGCGACGCGCCGCTTGGTGACGACGCGCTGGACCCAATACGGTCTCGACCGGATCGAGCGCGCGCTGCGACCCGACGATTGGTCGGGGCAAGGCGCGGCGGCTTACGCTCGCCTCGCGCGCTCGTGGACCGGGAACGGGCGATGAGGCTCGTCAAGCTCTTCCTGCGCGAGATTCGCATCGAGCACACGCTCTTTGCCCTTCCGTTTGCGTACGTCGGCGCCATCCTGGCGGCGCGCGGCATCCCCGCACCAGGCGCGTTGGGATGGATCACGCTCGCCGTTTTCGGGGCGCGCACCGCCGCCATGGCGGCCAACCGTTTCCTGGATCGAGAGATCGACGCGCGCAATCCGCGCACCGCGCGACGCGCCGTCGCGAGCGGAGCGCTCGCGCCCGCGGCGATGCTGTGGGCGAGCGCCGCGGGCCTCGCCGTGCTTTTCTGGGCGGCCTGGATGCTCAATCCCCTCTGCGTCAAATTGATCCCGGTTGCGGCGCTGTCGTTGCTCGCCTATCCGCTGTGCAAGCGCTTCACTTGGACGACCCATTTCGTGCTCGGCGCGGTCGACGGTCTCGCACCGCTGGGCGCATACATCGGCGTCGCAGGCCGGGTCACGCTGCCGGCGCTCCTGCTCTTCGCGGCGGTGACGATCTGGGTGGCCGGCTTCGACATTATCTACGCGCTCATGGATCTCGGGGTCGATCGCGAGCAGGGCATCCGCTCGCTGCCGGTGCGCTTCGGCGAAGCGAGCGGACGGGTGCTGCCCATCCTGCTGCACGGCGCGATGCTCCTCTTGTTGGCCGGCGCAGGACTGCTCGACGGCGCCGGACCGGCCTATTTTCTCGGCGTGCTCTCAGTTGCCGTTCTCATCATATACGAGGAGCATCTCTTCCGCAGCGGCGCCAATCTCTTCGTCATCAACGAACGTGTCTTCATCTCGAACATGACGTTTTCGGTCTTCTTCTTGATCACCACCGTCGGCGGGTACGTGTGAAACGCGGCCGTTTCATCGCGGCCGCCGCAGCCGCCGCCGCGAGCGGTGCGGCCGCGCGGGCGCGCGCGCAAGTCATTCCGATCCAGCCGATTCAGAATCCGCAGCAATATCTGCAGCAGCTCACGATCGCCGTCAACGTGACGCTGAGCGGACCGCTCGCAAAGTACGGCCAGGAGGTCGTCAAGGGCGTTCAAGCCGCGGTCGACGAGCAAAATCGTTTCAATGCCCCGATTTCGCACGTTTGGGGGATGCGCGCGCTCGACGACCGCAACGATCCCGGACAAGCCGCGTCCAACGCCAACATCGCCGCAGCGGATTTCACGGTGCTCGGAGTCGTCGGAAATCTCACCGCTCCGATGACGCTGGCCGCGCTCTCGCGCTATGCCAACATGGGCTTCGCCGTCATCGTGCCGACCGTGACCACGGACGCCGTCACCCGGCGCGGCTATCACAACGTCTACCGGCTTCCGGCCAAAGACAGCACTTCGGGAAGGCTCTTCGCGAGCGCGGCGCTCGAAGGGAAGCGCGGCGTCCCGGTCGTCGCGATCTCGTTCGACGGCGATTACGGTTACGACGTCGCGAACGGCTTCGTGACGCAGGCGAAGAGCGACCACCATCCGGCGGAGCTGCTGCTCTTTCCGCTGGCGCGAACCGATCCCGCCCAGGCCGCGCGAACGGTCTTCGATCGCTCGCCCGGTTACGTTTTTCTCGCCGGGAAGACGGCCGAGATGGGACCCATCGCCGAGGCGCTGCGGCTCGCGGGTTACACCGGCGATTTCGGCGCCGCCGACGGCTTCTACGACTCCGCTACGATCTCGACGTACGCGAAGACGCTCGACGGCGCGTACGTCGCCTCGTCGATGCCGCCGATCGATCGCATTCCCAGCGCCATGCAACTGGTGACCGATTTCGAGCGCGAAGTCAGCCAAATCACGACGCAATCGGCCTACGGTTACGCGGCCGCGCAGCTCATGATCGCAGCCGCGCAACGCGGTAACGCGACCTCGCGCGCCGGACTACTGACCTCGATGCAAGAGGGCGGAACGTGGACGACGCTCGTCGGCCAGTTCGCGTTCAACATCAGCGGCGATCCGCTGATCCCGAACATCTACCTGTATACGGTCGGCGCCGACGGCTTCAAGTTTGCCCGCCCCGCCATCCGCACCGGCTTCGTGTTCTAACTCCCGCAGTGCGGCGAGGCTAACGTACGTATTCGTCCTCGGGGACGACGCGCAGGCGATGCGGTGGACGCACGGGCTCTTTGCGCGGTTCGTCGTTTTCTTCGATCGCCACAAGAAAACGCAGGCGCCATGCCCCGAGCGAGAGCGTGAAATTCGTTCCCATGATCTCCACGATCAGGCCTCCACGCGCTGCCATTGCCACACGGCAAGCGCTCCATAGACGAGGAAAAACACCGCTTCGAGCGCGAGCCGCAAGCCGAAATGATCGCCGGCGTACGAGAGTCCGCCTGCGTCGTCGGGCTTGGCCATCTGAACGTAGCTCAGCGGAACCAGGCGCGAGAGCCCCCACGCAACATCGTGAACGAAGAGCGCAACGGGACTGGCCGTCGGAATCAAGGTGAGGATTCCAACCAGCGCCACGGCCGGCCAGGCAAACGCCAGAACCGCGACCCAGGAGCGGTGCAGCCACGTCGTCGCCGCACAGAGCATCGCGTACCAGGCCAACGGCATCGCAACGCCCATTGCCACGGCGCGCATGTTGACGCCGCTGAAGTCCAGGCGCGGCGATTCGAACAGCAGTTGGCAGAGATAAAATGCGATCACCGTGAGAACCGACGCGGCGAGAATGCCGGCAACGTCCGCGCCGACGACTCCGAGCGCGTAACGCGCGCGCGAGCACGGCTTCGCGAGCGCAATTTCCAAGTGGCCGTCGATCTCGCGCGCGAGCGGCGCCGCGAGAACCGTCGCCACGATCAGCGCGACGAGGTCGGCCAGCGCCATGTAGTAGAGCATCGGAACGGCGCCGTTGGTGTCGATGACGGTGGTGGTCACGCCCGCGTGCTGCGTGCTGGTCACGCGCAGGCTGCCGACGTTCACGTGGTCGTGCTCTTGGTGCGCGCGACTCGACGGTTCCGTGATGACGATGTGCCTCCCGGCGTAGCCGTGGTCGTCGACGACGATTCGCGTTTGGTCGCCCGGATCGACGATGATCAGCCGCTTCGTGCCGTCCGGCAGCGTCGTCTGCGTCTCTTTGGCGTCGTGCGCCATCGCCATGTGCGCCACCCACGCTTCGGAGGACATGTACCGGTTGACCGCAATTCGCAAGATCGCGCCCAGGGCTACCAAGATCGCAAGAACGACCAGGACGCAGCGCAGACAGTTCCGGACCCGCAGCCATTCAACGTAATTCATTTATGAGCTCCCCTTTGCCACGATGTCGGCAGTCGCCGTCGCCGGCGAAACGGCGTACAAGAAGATGTCTTCCAAGTTGAGATCGAGCACCCGAACTCCGGTCGCTCCCGCAGCCGAAAGCCGCGACGCGATGTCGTCGGCACCCGCGATCACCGACAGACGCACGAGGCGCTCCGCCCGGTCGACCCGTACGATGCGGGAATCGCCGGCGATGCCGTCGAGCTCAAAGGCGACCGTGGGGAAGACGCCCTCGACGATCTTGCGATCGCCCTTCAAATCGTCGACGAGTCCCTGCAAGACGAGCCGCCCCTCGTCGATCACCGCGATCTGCTCGGCGGCGCGCTCGACCTGCCCGATCTGATGCGATGAAAAGATCACCGAATTCCCTTTTGCCGCTTCGTTGATCATCAGGCTCAGGACGTGACGCTGATTGATCGGATCCAAGCCGCTCGTGGGCTCGTCGAGCACGAAGATTTCCGCGTTCTGCGCGAACGCGAGTGCGAGCGTGACGGCGGTGCGCATGCCCTTCGAAAGCGTGCGGACACGACGGCGCGGATCGACGTTGAAGGCCTCAAGCAGTTCGAGCGCGCGCGCCGGACTGAAGGCGGCGAACGCGCGCCGGTTCATCTCGACGTGTTCGCCGACGGTCATCCAATCGTAGAGCACGCTGCGCTCGGGCACGTAGGCGATGCGCTCCAACGTGGCCGGCACGAGCGGTCGTCCGTCGTACAGAACCGTTCCGCTCGCCGCATGCGCCAGGCCCAGCATGCATTTGAAGGCCGTGGTTTTACCGGCGCCGTTGGGCCCCAACAAGCCGAAGACGCTCGCACTCGGGATCTCGAGCGAGAGGTCGTCGACGGCGGCGATCGGACCGTAATTCTTGCGCAGATTCGCAATCGTGATGATGCTCATGCTATCTTTCCTCGACAACAAACCACCGCGCGAGCGCGGCGTCGAAAAGCTCGCGTACTCGCTCCCGGCTCAAGCCGACCGATTTTGCCTCGCGCAGCGCGAGATCGAGTGCATCCCCGGCGACCTCGGCCGCCACTTTCGGCGACTGTGCGGCGCCGTTGGCGGGCACGAACGAACCGCGCCCGGGGGAGGTTTCGATCACTTGCTCGCGTTCGAGATCGCGGTACGCGCGTGCAACGGTGTTCGGATTGACGGTGAGATCGATGGCCAACTGTTTGACCGTCGGCAACTGCTCGCCGGCCTGCAAGATTCCAAGCGCAATGGATCGCTTGATCTGCTCGACGATTTGCAGGTAGATCGGCACGCCGCTGCGTGGATCGACCGTTAGGACGGCCGGCACTGCCGCGTCCTTAAAACTTCGGGCCCCAGCCAGGGAAGAGTTCGGCCGGCCGGCGGTCGGGAAGCCGGACCGGAGTCCGAGTCTCGCGGATCGTCTCGGTCTCGTGGGCGAAGGTCGTGTGAATCATTTTCCAGGTCCTCTCAAGTGTCCAGTACCATTAATCTATCGTACTAGTACACTAGTACAATAGGCTATTAGTACGACTCTGTCAAGCCCCGGACTTTGCGGTTCTTCGAAGTTGCTCGAATCGCGGATCGTTGGCGATCTCCGTCGCGGCATACTGATTCTCGTTGCGCCAGCGCCGCAGCCAAGCGAGGGCCTCACCGCGGTCGCCCACCGAGGCAAAGGCGGCAGCCAAATCCTGAGGCGCAACGTCGCGAGCATCCCGTTCGGCCGCGGCCAGCTCGGCGCGGGCGCGAGCCATCTCATTGTTGCGCGCGTACAGTGCCGCCAGCAAAGCGGCGGCCTGCGCGCGGCACGACCGGCAGATCCGGGCGAAGCGGCGGAAAGTCTCACCGGCGCGAGTCTCGTCACCGACGGCTTCGTAGGCCAGGCCGAGCGTTTCGTAGGCATCCGCGCGCTGCGAGGAGAGGTCGATAGCCTCGCGGGCGTACGCGATCGCGTCGCGATAATGCCGCTCCAGATAGGCGGTGGCGCCCAGCCAGGCGGTCGTCGAGACCGCGAGCGGATCGAGCTGGGCGGCACGGTCGAGTTCGCCGTAGGCCTCGCTGACGCGCCCCTGCTCGAGCAACGCCATACCGTACCAGGCATGTGCCGGTCCGCTCGCCGGGTCGAGCGCGATCGCATGACGCAGCTCGGCGAGCGCGCGGCCGAGCTTGGGCGAGGTTCCCTTCGGAGCCTCCGACGCAATGAGCCCGAGCACGGCGTAGGCTTCGCCGTTGTTCGGATCGATCGCGAGCGCCTTGCGCGAGTAGGCGCGGGCCCGCGCCACGTCGTCTTGCATCGACGAAGACCCGTAGCCGTAATCGGCCATGATCGCGTTGGCCGAAGCCAACCCCGCGTAGCCGCGCGCGTCGCGCGGGTCGTTCGCGACCACCTGAGCGAAGTACTCGACGCTCTTGGCGATACCGTCGCGGGTGCGCAGATTCCAATAGTAGCGGCCCATCGCGTACAGCCGGGTGTTCACCGCCGCCACGGCGGGCGTATGTTGCGCGCTCGGGCGCTGCGGGGCCGGCGCCGAGCCGCCCAGCAGCACGAGCGCGAAACCTGCCGTCAGCGCCGCTGCCCGCCAGAGCCGCGGAGCGGGGAGAGCACGCACCGGCTCGGGCCGCGCGACGTTCGTGCGCCGGCGCACCGGCGCGACGAAGCGATAGCCCCGTCGCGGGATCGTCTCGATTGCTTCGACTTTCCAGCGCGCGCGTAGGGTCTTGCGCAGCACGTAGACGTTCTGAGCGAGGTTCGCTTCGTCGACGTAGCCTTCGGGCCAAATGCGCGCGAGCAGATCGCTCTTGGCGAAGACTTCGCCGGGATGCTCGACGAGCGCCAGCAGCGTTTCGACCACCTTCGGACCGATCGCCAGCGGGGCGTCGCGATCGAGCAAGAGCAATCGCTCCGCGTCGAGTTGAAAGGGCCCGAATTCGTACACGTCCATAAACCGCTACTCCTGGAGATATCGTCGGTGCGCGTTTCCACCGTATATACGCGCTCCGAGCGCTAAAGTTTTCGCTTCGTCCTTCTGCCCGTTGCTCGGTTGCTTACGTCGCCTCCGCGGTTACGGAGCGAAAACGCGTAACGTCCTCGGGAAGACTTGGAAGCGCGCCGGAGTCGCACCGGCCGGTTCGCCGTCCGCCGTGATGCGGTGCGGCCGGCGCGTTCGCACGTCGAAGGCGCGCGCTCGAAACGAGCGCAGCCCGGCGGCAGATCGCCCCCGCCCGGAAATAATCGCGCGGGCCACCGAAAAAAGCTTGGTCAAGCTGTCGATTTGGACGCAGTAGCAATCGAGCCAGCCATCGTCGATCGCGGCGCCTCCTGCCGTAATGAAGCCGCCGAAGCGCTGGCTATTCGCGACGGTAAGCTGGATGGCGCGGCACGTGGCGCGTCGGCCGTCGTACGATATTTCCGCAGAGAACGGCCGCGTCGAGCGCACGGCCCGCAACGCGCTCGCGGCCACGGCAAGCAACCCAAAGCGTTGTTTGTCCTGCGGACGTTGCATTCGCGCGACCCTGCTCGAAACGCCGATGCTGGCTTCGGTCACGTAATACACGCCGTTGACCTGCGCGGCGTCGATGCTCCGAGTGGCGCCCGCAGCGATCACCGCACACGCGCCTTCGACGTCGAGCGGAATGCGCAGCGTCCGTGCGAGATCGTTGAAGGTGCCCAGCGGCACGACGCCGATCGGGACCTCGAGCGCGAGCGCCTCGGGAATCTGCCGGGAGAACGTCCCGTCGCCGCCCGCGACGACGATCGCGTCGACCGGATCGGCACGTGCACGCTCGTCGACGATCTCGAGGCCGAGACCCCGAAGTTGCGCGGCGACGCTCTCCCCGCTTCGCCTTGCTCGGCCGGAGAGGGGATTGATCACGAGCCGCACGCGCACCCCTAGCGATCTCGCAGGATGAGGCGCAGATACCCGACTCCCGCCCAGAGCGCGATGCCCGCGAGGACGAGCGTCCCGCCGATCATCGTCACGTACCCGAGGTCGATTCCCATCTGCGTCATCGAATCCACGTATCCGACGGCCTTCTCCGATTCGCTGAGATTGACGTAGACGGCGTGGAAGACGTACCAGACGATCGCCGCGCCCGGCGCGGCGAGCAGGAAGATCGCCAGACGACGAGTGCGCTCCTCGCGGCTGTTCACGCCCGGCAGATTCGCCGCCGCCGGCCGAAGAAACCCTTATCCGATGGAAAGCAGCAAACGACGTCCCCGTCCGCACAACCCGATGCCCGAGTCGCGCTACGAAGTGCTCGCGCTCTTCACCGGCGCGATGGTCGGAGGATCGCTCTTCATCATGGCGACCGGCTCGCTGATGGAGTTCTTCAGCTCCGCGCTGCACGTGAGCCAGACCCAGCTCGGCTGCATCCTCTCGATTCAAATGCTCGGAACCGTCGCGACCGTGTCGGTCGCGGGCGTGCTGACCGACCGATTCGGTGACAAGGCGGTCGTCTTTTGGACCGGACTGCTGATGGGCGCCGCGTTGATCGCGGCATCGCTGGTCACGAACTTCGCCTGGCTGATCGCGTGGCTGCTCGTCTACGGCCTCGGCTATGCCGCGGTGACCCCCGCCGGCAGCCATGCCATCATTTTTTTCTTCGCAAAATCCGATCGCGGGCTGGCGATGGGCATTCGGCAGTGCGGCGTCCCCATCGCCGGCGTGGTGGGCTCGCTCGTGCTTCCCGCAATCGCCGCGCATTTTGCCTATCGCGGAGCGCTGGCGGCAGCCGGCGTCCTGACGATTCTCACCTGTTCGGTCGCGGCGGCGCTCTATCGTGAGCCGCAGGAACTGCAGGGCGAACGTATCTCGCTGCGCACGATGTTGCTCGAGATGGTGCAAATCGCGCGTGAATCCCGGCTCATCTTGCTCACCATCGTGTCGATGATATTGATCTGCGCGCAGCTTGCGATGATGGGCTTCCTCACGCTAACGTTCATGCGCGTCGCGGGTTACGCTCTGCCGGTGGCCGTCTCGCTTTTTACGATTTCGCAGGTCGCCGCCATCGCCGGCCGGCTTGCATGGGGATGGATGAGCGACCATTTTTTCGCGAGCAGCCGGACGTTGCCGCTGGCGGTCGCCTGCATACTCGTGGCCTTCGTTGCGCTGGCGATCGCGAACCTCGGCCCGGGCACGCCGCTCGCGCTCGCCGCACTTGCCGCAGTCGCGTTGGGTTTTACCGCCGAAGGATGGTTGGGCGTAGGCGTCATCGGTTTCGCCGAAATCGGCGGGGAGGAGCACGCTGGCAGTGCGCTCGGCGTCGGCCTTACATGGACGTTCTTGGCCGCGATGGCGGCGCCGGCGATATTCGGCGCGATCGTGCAGGTCTACGGCTACGCCGTTGCTTGGCGCGGACTGGCGGCCCTCGAAGTGCTGGGCGTGATCCCGGCACTGCTCGCAAGCTCGGTCATCGTGGCGCTCTTCCAGCGCGAGCGAGCGTCGTAATCACAGCATGCGCGCTCCGGCGACGGTTTCTTCAGACGGAGTCGGAGACCACCCAGGCGGCGCCGGCAATCAGCAACGTCAGGGCAAATTCGGACCAGTTCGAGTGCATTTGAGGGTGAGCGATCAAGAGCGGGATCCAAACCAATATGCCAAAGAGCGCGAGCATCGCGGTCAACAGTCGTAGCGCGAGCCGCGCCTGGCGGTCGAGGAGAACGGCAACGGCGGCCAGCGCAAGGGCAACCGTCGTGAGAATCGCCCAGAACAGCCGGCTCGGCGGAATCCAAATCGGAACCAAGGTCGCAGTGAAGTTTAGATAAACGACCTGGGCTAGCGCGAATGACGCCGTCGAGAGTCCGAAGCCGAATCGCGCCACCGGGGAGAGCGCCAACGAACGCGCCGCACCCGGCCCGGTTGCCGCGTAGACGGCGATCGCGCCGCACAGCAAGGAGAACTGCTCGAAAAATCCGTCGTACGGTCCGAAGTGCTTCGGTGCGACGACGATAGCGGGCACGCAAGCCAGCGAGAAGATCGCGTAGACGACACCGAGCACGATCGATGCAACGCGTGTGCTGCGCGCGTACGGCAACGCGATGCCGCCGGCGATCTGAGCGATCGCGAGGCAGTCGCCCAGGATCGTACCCGACGGGAGCTTCAAAATGCCGTACAGGCTCTGCCACGTCTCGGCGTCGTGCCAAAGCAGCGCGATAACGCCGAAGAGCACCGCCGATGCGCCAAAGACCATCCGCCCGTACGACGCCGTTCGCATGCAAGCCCAGCGCGTCCGGGCCCAGGCCTGTGACCGAGCGGCTTGACGACGATGCCGTCAACGTTATGCCTTCCACGGCGGCGAGGCAACGGCCCACGACCAAGAACGAAGCGGCCCAAGGCAGGCAAGACCGGCCTATCGTAAAAACCTGCGAAGCGCCGCTTTTCGGGTAGAGTGGGCTGTGCGCGGTTGTGGCGGAATTGGTAGACGCAGCAGGTTCAGGACCTGCCGGTGGCAACATCGTGGGGGTTCGAGTCCCTTCAACCGCACCAGCTTTACGTAACTCACGAGCGCCCGGCGAACCGGCGCATGCCGACGATCCCTGGCGCCGCTGCGGTCACCGCAACGATGATCTGTCGCGCCTTCGAAGCACCACCTCGTCGTTCTCGTCAAGCTCGTCCGGGGAGGTCGCCGTCCGTAAGCGCCTTATTATAGGAACGTCTTATCGCACGATCAGAACAGGGACCGTCGCTTCTTGCACGACCGCTTCAGCGACGCTTCCCAGCCATAGTCGCTTGAGTCCGGTGCGGCCGTGGCTTCCCATGACGATAAGGTCAGCCCCTTCGCGCTGCGCGACCTCGATTAAGGCCGCGGCGGGGGAACCTTCCAACACTCTCGTCTCGATCGCTACGCCCGAGCTTGCATATTTCTCGATAGCCGCGCGTTCGACGTGTCGGGCGTCGTCATTGAGCGTCGCAATCCATTCGTTAACGATGTCCCCGGTTGCAAACGTCATCGAAGCGGCCGCGCGGACGACGTCCACCACGGTACAGACCGTGCAGCGCGCGCCTTGTTCTTTCGCAAGGTTTACCGCGAGATCGAGCGCTTTGTGAGCGCAATCCGATCCATCCAGAGCGACCAGGATATGCCTGAACATGAGGGTGACTTCGCGCGACTGGGAAATAATCCACCTATGACGCAAATTATCCGATCGGTGCGGATCCATGCGCCTCGCAGTGAGGTGATCGACCGCCTCGAAGCGTTCTTTTCCCGGCGGCCCAAGCTCCAAGTAAAGGCTTTGGGTTCCTCAACGGCCGGCGTCGACGTGCGCTATTCTCTTCTTTACGACTGGACGCGGGTCACTCCGCCGCGCGGCGGTATAGCGTTTGCATGGCGACCTGCCTGGCGAGGTTTTCCGTCCTTCGGTGCAACGCTGACGGTGCAGTCCGTCTCCGAAGAGACCGAGCTCATTCTCGAAGGTTCGTACGACCCACCCGGAGGTGTGCTCGGGCGCCTGTTCGATCTCGCCGTCGGCAAGAGATTGGCGGTACGCACGATGGATGCGTTGCTCGATGAGCTGGCGCATCAGACCTAGGAGCCTGTAGGGTTATGCTGCCTCCGATGTTACGCAGGCCATCTCAGCCGCCGGCTAGCGGGTCCTGTTTCTCCCGTTCGTCGCGGTGGTAACGCTCCTCCATCTCGTCCCCGAGGCGACGCAGAAGCGCTTGAGCCGTTGTACTTGCAATGCGACCTCCGGCTACCAAATCGAATGCGGCTCCGGCAACGCCACCCGGAGGGCGATACGACCCCTTCAGCTCGAGCCGTGACGTTTCGTATGTTTCGTCGGCACGCACGGTGAGCTCCCCGTCGAACTCCGGAAACGGCCCGCTCTGAGGTTTCCAGTGAATGTGCCAGGGCTGATCGAAATGCATCGGATCGGTAGCTGGACCAAAGCTTACCATTACGTCCTTCGTCAGCTCCACTCCGGGTCCCGGCACGGTTAAAACGAGCGAGGTTTGCTTGCCGGTTGCCGCTTGCGAACCGACGCTATCGGCAAGGTAATGCTGCGCGAGGTTGTACGGGCAGCGAACAATATGGATCTCAGACAGCTCCGACATAGTGCAATCTTAACCCAAGCACCGGAAGAACCTTTCGAAGCGAGCGCGCCGGTGTGCTCCGGCAGCCGGGCAGTTCGCCTTCGCGCGTTACTTTGCGACGAACGTGCCCATCGCACCCGCATCCGCATCGCCGAAGGCATGCGTCACGAACGGATAATTGCCGGCTTGAAGTACGGTGAATTCCGTGACTGCGCCGCCGCCGGGAGGGATAGCGAGCGTTTGCAACCCCACCTGTAGATTTTGCGGATTGCCGTCGATATAGGACCTTTGCAAGAGCGTTCCGACGACGTGAAAAGCCGAAAAGTGTGATGGTCCCGCGTTCACGACGAATACGCGCACGAGCCGTCCGACTGCAATCGGGACTGGATTCGTCATGTACTGAAACGCAGATCCGTTAAAAGCCACGACTTGCGCGATACCGGTGGCCATTTTCTGTAGGCTGCCTTCGAACTCGTTCGTTCCTGGGACGTGCTGCGGATAAAACTCGCTCTGGACGAAAACGTACGACTGCGCCGGCTTGCCCCAACCTTCAGACGGATCGATGACGATGGCGCCGTACATCCCATTGCTGATGTGCGCTAGCACCGGCGGCGACCCGCAGTGATAGAGGAACGCCCCCGGCGAAGTCGCGACCCAAGCGAAATGCAGCGTCGTACCGGGTGCGATGGTTTGATAGGCAACATTCGGCGGTGCTAGTGCAGCGTGAAAATCGATCGAATGTCCCATGGAGGCCTTATTCGTTAGGGTGACGTCGATCGTGTCGCCGACTCGAGCGCGGATCACGGGGCCCGGCACCGCGCCGTTAAACGTCCAAGCGCGATACCGAATACCCGGTGAGATTTCGACGATCTTATCGATGAGAGCAAGGCGAACGTACACGGTGTGGCCGGATGGCAAACCCGGCAAAACGTCAAGCGTCTGCGCGTTCGTCAGAGGGGCGTCGACGACCCCGCTTGTAACCTCTGCCGTAATCGGTGGGGGCGCGCCGGCTCGAACAGCCACCGGAAGGATGGCCAAGGCAACGACCCAGACGACGTTGACCGGCACGGGGCTCATTTGACGACTTTGACCGTCAAGATCATATTTGCGTGGCCCGCCCCGCAAAACACGGCGCAATGAGCTTCAAACGTTCCAAGTTTCGTCGGCGTCACTTCGACGTCGCTTGGGGCCGTTCCGATGTTTACGACATCATTAACGCCGAGGTCGGGGATCGTGATACCGTGAAGGCCCTCGGTGGAAACGAACTCGAGTCTCACCTTTTGATGGAGCTTCAAGGTGATCGTTGCGGGCGTAAAGGCCCAATTCTTCGCGGTAACTTTGATTACGGGCTCGCTTGCGCAAGCTGCGCTGAAGGCCGGAACGATAAGGCACGTGAGGGCAAGGACTGACGTAAGCGTGCGCATTTTCTGCAACCATCCTCCTGAATAGACTCAATATACCTTTCCACTCTATTGACGGGTACGACTAAAGTTGGGAAGATAGGTACCTGACATGAGGCTCTCCCAGGAATGTCGCCACGCTCTGACCATCCTCGCCTTCCTCGCGCGCCAACCGCGGGGGAAAATCGTGGCATCGGCGGAGTTGGCGCGTCTCCTCGAGATTCCGCGACCCTTTCTTTCGAAGATTCTCCAACGGCTCTCAGCCGAAGGCTTCGTGACCGGCCATCGCGGCTCGGTCCGCGGGTACGCACTCGCGCGGCCGGGAAACGAGATCAGCGCTCGCGACGTCGCAGTTGCCATTGACGGAAACGATCTCTTCTCCCGATGCGTCTTTTGGTCAGACCGCTGCTCGGACGCCAAACCGTGCCCGCTTCACAACCAGTGGGCGCGCGCTCGACCGCGGATCGAATCCGAGCTCGCGGCGCTGACCGTCGACCGATTCGAAGCCGCGAACGCTCCGGACACGCGACGCACCAGTCCGCGCAAACGTCGCTGAACCGCTCATCTACCCAGCGAAGTGGTCTCGTCCAAGTCTGACGCCAAGGGGAGGGCGAGGCACGCAAACCGAGAAGCCCACGTGCAGGTAACGTTATGCACTCTCGGAGGGCCTAATGCGGATTCAATGTCTTCGCACATTTGGCATTTCGGCATTTGCCGTGCTTGCCCTGATCGCGGCCGGATGCAGCCAACAAGCCGGCGTTCCTTTTGCAGGGGTTACTGCTTCGCCCCCCGCATCGACGAACCCGCAGCCGAAGCCGGAGTTCGTTTTTCCGATCGCGGTAGAGTATGGCGCGGGAACGAATCCATCGGTAGCCTTCGCTTCACCGACTACCGTAGTCGAGGAACGCCAGGAAATCGGGAGTCGGCTCTACGTGACGGTCGGCGCCTTCGCAAACGACAGTGTCACGTGGCACCCGAGCATTTTCTACCAAGTCGGCGTCAAGCCCGCGGTCGCGGCTAGCGGAAAAACGGTCGTGAGCGTCCACCAGTATGCCGGCAACAAGCTGCGCTACGAAGTGGGTCACATCGATGACGATAACTACGTGCGCTACGGGCCGCCGGGCGACTACGACAGAGGGTGGAATCCAAAGGTTGCACTCGTCGGCAAGACGGTCGTCGAGGTGCACGAGGACCGGGAAAACCAGAGGCTGTTTTATTGGGTCGGCGAGATCAGCGGCGACAAGATCAACTGGCACGGCCCCGTGCACTACGACAACGGCTTTAGTCCGGCCGTTGCCTTTAATTCGCACGGGTGGCTCGTCGAAGTTCACCGCGACTCCGACAAAGAGCTGGCCGTCCTTCATTATCGGGTGGGTCGAATCGACAGCACGAAAAACGTCATCGATTGGTCGCCCTCGCGAATCGTCTCTTGCAGCGGTCCACCCGATCATGCCTACGGAAGTTCCACGAGCGTTGCGCTCACCGACGACGGAGACGTCGTAACCGCTTTCAAGGGTGGGCCGCTCAGGGCCGGTGCCGTGTTCAGCATAATTCACACGATAACCGGCAAACTTCGAGGTAACCCGGCGGAGGTGTCCAACGCCGACGTTGACTGGTTTGGCGCCGAACACGCTCCGCCTAACTACTATGGGACATTCGATATCACGCCACCCTCGGTGGCCGCCTATGGAACGCATGCCGTCGTCTCGGCCGGCGGCTACATAAATTCGGTGCTTCTCGCGGCGTCGCTGCTATCGGACCGGGCTAACTGGATGGGAGATCGCCTCGGCTATCTGGGCAGCCGATCCTTGCACCAGATCGTTTTCCCCGGGACCCACGATGCCGGGATGTACACGAGCAACAATAACCCTTTTAATTTCGGGATTACGCAAGAGCAGGACATCTACGGTCAGCTTAGCGGGGGCGTCCGTTGGTTCGATCTGAGGGTGAACAGCGATTTAAGGATTTTTCACGGTCCAATAGTAGGACCATCGCTGAGTGACGTTTTGGGTCAGATCAAAAAATATATGTCGGAGAGACACCGCGAGGTCGTCGTTCTCGATTTTGGCGTGACACCGGGCGATAAAGGCATCTTAGCGAAGTTTTTCGATATGGGAACGGCCGCTTTGGGGCCGTGGCTCTACGACAACAAGACTGGCAAACGTTTAGCCGATATTTCCCTCAACGAGCTGATGGCCGGTGGTCACGGCATCGTCATTCCTCTGATGAATTGGAACGAAAAGAGCACGGAGCACGTTGGCTTCTACACAAAACGTAACTGGGATATAGGCTCGAAGGACAATCCGGGAGATCCAAAGCTGGGGCAGGTCACCGTGTTCGATCAGTATTCGAATACCGGAACATACGAAACCATGGCAAAGGGCCAACTGAAGAAATTTGAGGATTTCAACGGCAAAATGGAGGTCGTCGATTTTCCGTGCGATCTGTTCCTGCTTGCGTGGACGCTCACGCCAATAACCTTCATCGCCTCGCATGCAATAATTGCCGACGCGCATCTCGGTCCGGTGATGTCTCACGTGAATCGAAACAAATTCGGATTGATACCCAACATAATCAATACCGACTTTTACGAATGGTCGGGTTCGACCGATCAGGCGATCGCGGCAAACGAGCGGTTCTCAAACAATGGCCGCAACTTTTAGCACATTTGAGACAACACCTCGCTCCATCGACGCTGCGCGCGCCGTTGCCAAGCAGGCCGCTAACGTATCCCGGCCGGGCCGAGGCACTCGCTCACAATGGCTTGCCGTCGTCGCTACCGCCCAGAATAAAGGGCCTGAGCAACGGAATCGGCGGATCGCCCCGTGAGAGCAACTCGTCGTGAAACCTCTCTAAGGTGAACGCGCTGCCGAGCTTTTTGCGGTAGTCGCTCCGCAGCTTGAGAATCATCAGCTTCCCAAGCGTGTAATAGCCATACATCGGGTCTTGCGTTCCGCGTAGCGTCTCCTCTATCGCGACTTGCGGCGTTTGGAAGCATTGGCTCGTAAAAAGGTGCTCCGCCTGTTCGATCGTCATGCCTTGCGTATGAAGCTTTACGCCGACGATGTACCGGCAGTTGCGCAGCAGGGCTTCGTCGAGCTGAGCGAGGCGAACGCGAGGATCGCCATTGCCCCACCCTTCGTCGACCATCATCTGCTCGCTATAATGCGCCCAGCCTTCGGCGAACTCCGAACTGACCGAAAGCTTTCGCGTGAGGCTGAGGTCCAAGCCGCGGTCGATCGAGAAGTTCGTGAAGTGCCCCGGATAAACTTCATGCGCGGAAATGATCGGGAACTCGAAATCGTTGAACTGCGCAAGAAACTCCTCTTGCTGCTCGCGCGACCACGCCGGATCGACCGGTGTCACGTAGTAGTACGCTTGCGTCGCGACCGTCTCGAGCGGGCCAGGCGAGTCCTCCGCCGCGCTCGTGGTTGCCCTTTCGAACGGCGGCGTTTCGATGACTTTAATGTTGGCGTTCGGCGGCAGCGTAACGATATGCTTTGCCTCGACAAATGCGCGCAGCTTGATCAGATCGCGTTGCGCCGTCGCGATGAGGGCGCTTGGGGGCGGATGAATGTGCGTGATGGAGAGGTAGACGGCAAGCGGCGTCGCATGCGGGTCGATCTTGCGCGCCGTTGCAATGAACTGCGCTCTCGTCTGCGCGAGAGCTTTCTCGCCGACCGCCAGGTACCGTCCCAGCGGCATGTCGAGCCCGTCCTCATACAGGAGGCGCTCGCGATAGGCGTCGGCGCCGATTGCGAACGTGCCGCTCGGTTTGAGCGACTTGATCCACGCCGTGTACGCCGTCATGGCCGAGACGACCGCGCCGTTGGCAGTCTCGAGCTGCGCCTGAAGCGCCGGGTCGTCGACTTGCGCGAACGCTTGCGGCACCGCGCTCTTGAAGAAGTCAACGGCCCCCGCTGCGTCCTCAACCGCGATGCGCTGCGTGACGGCGTCGACCGACGTGGTGTTCGCTTCGGCGTCTTGGAGCATCTGCGGAATGAGCCGCTCTCGGGCGATCGCATAGGTCATGCGCTTGGCCAGCGGCGCGTAATCCTTACTCATGACTGTGAATACGGCGCCACTCGCAGCTTGCGTGTAATTGTCGGGGTTATGTTTCCACTGCGCGAGAGTTTCGTTCAGCAGCAAATCATCGCGGAGCGCATACTCGAGCAACGTTCGATCCAACGAGACGCCGGCGGAAAGGCTGGTAGGCGCGATCGCCTCGAGCTTCGCAAGATATTCATGGTCTACCGCAAGCTCCTTGGCCACGCCGGCCGCGGAAAAATCGCCGACTTGATCGTCGTAATCGTGGACGCCGACTTCGGTAGCGCCAATCGGCTCGAGCCGGAAGTTCTCCGCGTAATAGCTCTGCGCGAGCGCCACGTAGGTCGCGTCGGCGCCGGCCGATGGCCCGGGCGCAGGCGTGACCGCAAGCAGCGTGAGCGCCAGAAGGATGCAAGCGGTCCGGACGGGAGCTTTTGTCATTGGGCGCATTTATCCAATTACGAGCGGCCTGGCCTTCCTCCATCGAGCAAACGGCCGCCAGCTTCATGGATATTCACTCGAAAGGCATTGGCTCCGCAATACGCAACAGGCACTGACCCATGCTGAATTCACGTCCGCCGCTTGCCTTCCGGGTAGGCATCGCGATGCTCGCCCTCGTCTTGGGCACCGGCCTCTACGTTGGCGAAGCCCAGGTTTCGACCGAGGCAATGTTTCTGCGAGTTCCCAGTGCTTCCGGCGCGCGTTCGAGCTCGCAGGTTATCAACGAGCGATCTCACTACCCAGGAACGCCGGGCGACTACCGCCTCGCCACGTACATGCGCGATATGATGGAACGTTTCGGCCTCCGGGCATGGCTCGAGCCACTGAGCGCAACGGTCTACACACCGCACGTTTTGCGGCTTCAACTGCTCGCATCGCCAATCGTCACGTTCGATTTGCACGATCGAGCGATCCCGTCGGATCCCGACGGCTCGCGCCCCGATGCCGGTGTGCCGTTCAATGCGGGAAGCGGCAACGGCGACGTTCGGGCGCCCATGGTCTACGTAAGCCACGGCCTTGAAGCGGATTACGCGGCGCTCGCGCGCTCGGGCGTTCGCGTCGGCGGGCGCATCGTGCTGGTTCGCTACGGCGCTGAATATCGAGGCAACCTCGCGGCACGCGCCGCCCAACACGGTGCCGCGGGAGTCATCTTTTATTCGGATCCGCAAGACGGCGGATATGCGCGGGGTCCGGTCTATCCGGACGGACCGTATCGCCCGTTGGGCGCGGTGCAGCGCGGCGATGTCATGGGCAACGATAATCGGCCGCTGCGCATCCCGACGCTTCCGGTCACCGGCCAAACCGCCCAGCGTCTTCTTGCCGACATGCGAGGTATCGACGGTCCGCCAAAATGGGCGGGAGCGCTCCCGGTACGTTATCCGATCGGAACGACGCGTTCGCTCGTGCATCTTCGCGTCGAGATGAACGCGCGGCAAAGGACGCTTTGGAATACGATCGGCGAGATCACCGGCAACGATCCCACGCAGATGGTCGTACTCGGCGGTCATCGCGACGCCTGGGTATACGGCGTCACCGACGATGGGTCAGGCATCGCGACGCTGCTCGAGGTCGCGCGCGGCCTGGGAGCTTTGCATCGGACCGGCTGGACGCCGAAGCGCACCATACGCATCGCCGGCTGGGACGGCGAAGAGATCGGAGAGTTGGGATCCTCGGCCTATGTCGCCGCGCATCGGAGCGAACTGCGGCGCGGCTGCATTGCGTACATCAATACCGATGAAGCCGCGTCAGGGCCGGCGCTCGGTGCTGCAGGTACGGCAGCACTGGTGCCGACGCTCAACGGCGTCGCGCGCGACGTATTGCGCGCGCCGCGCCTTCGCGTCGATGCGCCGGCCGGCGGGTCGGATTTCGAATCGTTCGTTTATTCGATCGGAACGCCCGTCATCGACATCGGCTATTCGGGTCCGTTCGGTACTTACCACTCGCCCTACGACGACTTGCGATTTGCTGCGACCTACGCCGATCCGGGTTTCGTCCATCATCGCGCGATCGCACAAGCGATCGGGCTCATGGCTATCCGGCTCGCCGCTGCCGGTACCGCCTCGTACCGCTTCGCGCCGTATGCGGGCGCCCTCGACGCCGGCCTGGCTGCGATGAAGAAGGTGGCCCTACGATCGGGGCTCGTCATCGGGCCGATGCTTGCCACGGCCGTTGCGCGTTTCGAACGCACGGCACGCTCGTACGACGCTGCATCTTCCGAGCGTGACGAAGGGAAGGCGTTGAAGGCCGCGCAGGCGCTCGATTTGCTGGCCTATTCGGCGAACGGCTACGCAAGCGTGGCCTTTCCACGCCTGGCGGCGGCGCTCGCCAGTGGCGATCAGAGGGCGGTTGACGGCGCGGTCGCCTCGACGAGCGCGGAGTTGAACGGCGTCAGCGCGCAGCTCGCGCAATAGGATGAGGCGAGCCGAGCCTGCGCGCGCGACTCTCGTGCTATCGGCGATTCCCGGCGTGCCGTCGAAGGGATCGGGGCCGGCGCGTATTCGTTTCGCGGCCTACGATATCCGTTGCCGCTGAATCGCTACGCCGGCACCGCCGATGACGCACCGTACGGCGGCTACCGATTCTTCGACTTCGGTCTCAAGAATTGAGTTTCCGGTCGAACGGCAAGATCGATACCGCGAGCCTCGGCGTTCCGCCGCCCTGAATGCTGCAGGCCAATCCATTCTTCGCTGCCGTTCCCAGC
>JASHOM010000147.1 GCA_030041115.1 Vulcanimicrobiota bacterium
CGCCGCTGCTCTACGTCATCGTCGCGAGTGGCAACATCTACGAGGACCGCACCGCCGCGATTGCGGCCGCCGAGGCCGGTGCGCAGGTCATCGCGGTGATTCGCTCGACCGGACAATCGCTGCTCGACTTCGTTCCCTACGGCCCGACGACCGAAGGCTTCGGCGGCACCTATGCGACGCAGGCCAACTTCGCGATCATGCGCGCGGCGCTCGACGAAGCCGGCGAGAAGCTCGGCCGGTACGTAATGCTGACCAACTACGCGAGCGGTCTCTGCATGCCGGAGATCGCGGTGATGGCCGCGCTCGAGCGTCTCGACATGCTGCTCAACGATTCGATGTACGGCATTCTCTTCCGCGACATCAACATGAAGCGCACGTTCGTCGATCAGCACTTCAGCCGCATGTTGAATGCTTACTCGGGCATCATCATCAACACCGGAGAGGACAACTACTTGACGACGGCCGATGCGGTCGATCAGGCGCCGGCGGTGTTGGCGTCGCAGTTCATCAACGAGGAGTTCGCGCACCGCGCCGGTTTGCCCGACGAGCAGATCGGGCTGGGCGACGCGTACGAGATCAATCCCGATCTCGAGGACAGCTTTCTCTATCAGATCGCTCAGGCGCAGCTGGCGCGGCAGATATTTCCCGGCGCCGCGCTCAAGTACATGCCTCCGACCAAGCACATGACCGGTGACGTCTTCAAAGGTCACCTCGTCGATGCGCTGTTCAACCTCACCTCGGTGATGACGCACCAGAACATCCATCTGTGCGGGATGCTCACCGAAGCGATTCACACGCCGTTTTTGGGCGATCGCGCACTTTCGCTCGAGAATGCACGCTACATCATGAACACCGCGCGTCACTTCGGCGACGAGATCCTTCTGCGTCCGGGGGGCGCGATCGAGCGTCGCGCCGCGCTCGTGCTCGATGAATGCGAGGGACTTCTCGGGCGCGTCGCGGCCATGGGGCTGATGAAGGCGATCGAGGCGGCCGCCTTCGCCGACGTCTCGCGCGCGCCGGAAGGCGGACGCGGATTCGAGGGCGTCTTCGCACGTGCAGCCGACTACTACAATCCGTTCGAAGAAGTACTAGTTGCGGTGCCGTCTTGAACGCAGTGAGCCAAGCGAACGGAGTCGAAGGACGAACCGTGACCAAGCTCGTCAAGCCCTACGGGGACACGCAGAACGACGGCAAAGTGCAGCTCTCCTTCACGCTGCCGGTCGAGTGGAGCGAGGCCGCGGACGAAGCCGCGCGCCAACTGGCGGGGAAGATGGGCTTCACCGACGTTCAGGTGGTGGACGGCCGTCGCATCGCCACCGGATTTTCGTTTTTCGTGCTCTACGCAAGCACGCCGCAAGCGGTCGACCTCGAGAGCATTGCTCCGGCGGCGCTCCGCGCACACGCAATGTCGATGGAGGAGGTGGACGCTTTCGTCGCCGAGCGGATCGGCCGCAAAATTCGCGTAGCGGGCGCCTGCATCGGGACCGACGCGCACACCGTCGGAATCGATGCGATCCTCAATATGAAAGGATACAAAGGAGATTACGGGCTCGAGCGCTACCTCATGTTCGAAACGTTCAATCTCGGCAGTCAAGTCGCGGTAGAACGGCTCGTGCGCTTTACTCGCGAACGGCAGCTCGACGCGCTCTTGGTTTCGCAGGTCGTGACGCAGAAGGGCAGCGACGTCAAGAACTTCACCGCGTTGAGCGAGTTGCTTGAAGCCGAAGGGCTGCGCGACCGCGTCGTGTTGATCTGCGGCGGTCCGCGAGTGACCAATCGTTTGGCCGGTGAGCTCGGCTACGACGCGGGCTTCGGCCGGGGAACGCTTCCGAGCGAGGTCGCCGCATTCATCGCCGACACGCTGGCGCGGCGCTTGCGTCTCGCGGCGCGGTAAGGATCGAAGCTTGAGGAAGACCGCGCTGATCACCGGGATAACCGGACAGGACGGCTCGTATCTCGCCGAGCTCTTGCTGGAGAAGGGCTATCGCGTCGCCGGCATGACTCGGCGCACGAGCACCGAGGTTCACGAGCGGATCGAGCACATCGTCGACAAAGTCGAAATATTCTCGGGCGATCTGCTCGACCAAAGTTCGATCACGTCGATCGTCAACGACGTGCATCCCGACGAGATCTATAACTTGGCCGCACAGTCGTTCGTGCCGGCCTCCTGGAGTCAGCCGGTGCTCACCGGAGAGTTCACCGCGCTCGGCGTGACGCGCGTGCTCGAGGCCATTCGTCAGGTCGACCCTGCGATTCGCTTTTACCAAGCGTCCAGCTCGGAGATGTTCGGCAATGCCGTGCAATCGCCGCAGAGCGAGCAGACGCCCTTTTATCCGCGCAGTCCCTACGGCGTCGCGAAAGTTTACGGCCACTGGATCACGGTAAACTATCGCGAATCGTACCGGCTCTTCGCTTGCAGCGGCATCGGCTTCAATCACGAATCGCCGCGGCGGGGCAAGGAGTTCGTCACGCGAAAGATCTCCGACGGCGTCGCCCGCATCAAGCTCGGGATGGCCAAGGAGCTACGCCTGGGTAACCTCGACGCGCACCGCGATTGGGGCTTTGCCGGCGACTACGTGCGCGCCATGTGGATGATGCTGCAGCAGGACGAGCCCCGCGATTACGTGATCGCGACCGGTGAGACGCACAGCGTCCGCGATTTCGTCCGCATTGCCTTCGAAGCTGCCGGTCTGGGTTCGTACGAGCCCTACGTCGTCGTCGATCCGCGCTTCGTGCGGCCCGCCGAAGTCGACCGGCTCATCGGCGACGCCTCCGAGGCGAGACGAACGCTCGGCTGGGAACCGCGGATGAGCTTCGAGCAACTGGTGGCGACGATGGTCGAGTCGGACCTCAAACATTGCGCGCGCTCGTAACGGGCGCGAGCGGTTTCGTCGGTCGCCACCTGGTCGAAGCGTTACGCTCACGCGGCGACGACGTTTTCGCCTGCGGCGGGCCGCGTGACGTTGCCGGCGGGTACGTGCCGCTCGATCTAGCCGATTCGCGGAGCTTGCACGAAGCGCTGCGGGCGTCGTCTCCGGACGTCGTCTTTCACCTCGCCGCCCAAACCTTCGTGCCCGAATCGCTCGCCGCGCCGATCGAGACCTACGACGTCAACGTCATGGGAACCAGCCGGCTCGCCGAAGCGGCGCGAACCTACGGCGGCGATTCGCCGCGGATCGTCTTTAGCAGCTCCGCCGAGGTCTACGGCGCTCGTGCGGGCAGCGAATATCCGCTGCAGGAGACGCTCGATCCGCGTCCCCTCAATCCGTACGGCGCGAGCAAAGCCGCAGCCGAGGCGATCCTGCTGGCCGAATCGCGCGGCTTCGGCCTCGACGTGGTCGTGACGCGCGGTTTCAACCACATCGGTCCCGGTCAAGACGAACGCTTCGTCGCCGCGTCGTTTGCGACGCAGCTCGCCCGCATCGCCGCCGGTGGGCCGCCGCAGCTCGTGGCCGGGAATCTGGAGGCGGCGCGCGACTTCCTCGACGTGCGCGACGTCGTCGCGGCATACATCGCGCTCGCGCGCGAGGGCGAATCGGGGCAGATCTACAACGTTTGCAGCGGCCGCGCGATAACGATTCGCGAGATTCTGCGCGAGCTCATCGCGATCGCGCGGGTCCCGGTCGAAGTGCGCGACGACCCCGCGCGCAAGCGCACCGCCGAGATTCCGCTCTCCGTCGGGAGTCCCGAGAAGCTGCGCGCGCGCACCGGCTGGGCGCCGGAGGTCTCGCTGCCGCGCTCGCTGCGCGATGTTTATCAGGCCCTTCGACCGCGCTCGGGGCAGTCGCCGCCGTGAACCTCCAAGCATTCCTCTTTAAGAACCGCGGGCTGCTGTTGAGCCTGCCGGCCGGTCTGCTGGCCGGCTTCGGCCGGCCGAGCGCCGCGAGCGCCGCCGCCGGTCTGCCGCTGGCCCTCGCCGGCGAGTTGCTCCGCTGCTGGGCAGTCGGATACTCCGGCGCGACGACGCGTCACGACAGGGTAACCGCGCCCAAGCTCGTGACCGCCGGTCCCTACGCCTACGTGCGCAATCCGCTCTATCTCGGCAACTTCATCACGGCAGCCGGCTTTGCGATCGCCTTTACCGGCAAGAACACGCGGTTCGCGCGAACGGCGCTCGTCGCGGGGTCGCTCGGCGCGATGGCAGCCTTGTATGCGGCCATCGTTCCGCACGAAGAAGCGTTCCTGCACGCGCAGTTCGGCGAGGAGTTCGAGCGCTATTGCTCGCTCGTCCCGCGCATCGTGCCGCAGTTCGAGCCGCGTGCGCAGGGCCAAGGAGAGTGGCAGTTGGAGGCGCTGATCTCCGCCGAGAGCAAGACGTTCGTGACCTTCGCCGCGATGGCCGCCGCCCTCGCTTTGCGCGTGGGGCGCTCCTAGGGGCCGCGATGCCCGCGCGCCGGCGGCTGACCCTTGCGCTCGCCGCCACCGCAGGTCTGGCACTGCTCGAACTCTGGGGCGGCGTCGCTTCGCGCAGCCTCGCGCTGACCAGCGACGCCGTGCACGTCTGCACCGACGTGCTCGCGCTTGCGCTCGCGCTCGCGGCCGCCGTCGGCAGCGCGCGCCCGGCCGATCCGCGCCGAACGTTCGGGTACGGTCGCATCGAGGTGCTCGGCGCGCTCGTCAACGGCACGCTCTTGCTCGTCGCCACGCTCGTCATCGTCTACGAAGCCGTGCGGCGGTTCTCTGCGCCCGTCGTGCCCTCGGCGCCGCTGATGACCGCGATTGCCGCGCTCGGCTTGGCCGTCAACGGCGGCATCGGTTTGATGCTGCGTCACGAGAGCAGGCGCGATCTCAACGTCCGCGCGGTGCTCTTTCACGTCTTGGGTGACGAGTTGGGCTCGGCGGCGGTGGTCCTCGGCGGCATCGCCATCGCCGCGACGGATCGCGCATGGATCGATCCGCTGCTCTCGCTTTTCGTTGCTGCGATCATCGTAGCCGGCGTCGTCCGCGTCCTGCGCGACGCGACGAACGTCTTGCTCGAAAGCGTTCCGGGCGACGTCGATGCCGGCAATCTCGAGCAACACATCGGCCGCATCCCCGGCGTCGTCGGCGTGCACGACCTGCACGTCTGGTCGATCGCGAGCGGTTCGCATGCGCTCTCCGCCCACGTTTTGCTCGACGACCGCCGCTTGAGCGAAGCCGCACACGTGCTGCGCGACATCGACGAGTGCGTGAAAGCGCACTTCGGCATCGCCCATTTGACGATCCAATTCGAATGCGAAAACTGCCCCATTCCCGTGCGGCACTGAACGCCCTGCGGGCGGCTCCGGGCAGCCGGCTAGGCGTTCGCAACCGCGAGGAGAAATTGCCGCGTCATGGCTGACATGAACTCAAAAACCGTCGTCATCGGTCTGGCGCGCACGCCCTTCGGCAAGCTCGGCGGAGCGCTCGCTCCCCTCTCGGCGACCACGCTCGGCGCGGTCGCGCTGACCGGCGCGATCGAGCGCGCAAAGATCGACCCGTCCGAGATCGAGCATGTCTCGTTCGGCGAAGTCCTTCAGGCCGGCGTCGGCCAGAATCCGGCGCGTCAAGTGCTCTTCAAGTCGGGACTGGCCAAGACCGTCACGGCCGACACGGTCAACAAAGTCTGCGCCTCGGGAATGCTGGCGATCGTCAACGCGATGCGCTCGATCAACGCGGGCGCGAATGCGGTGGTCGCCGCCGGCGGTATGGAATCGATGTCGAACGCGCCGTATCTGTTGCGCGACGCGCGATGGGGATACCGTTTCGGTGACGGCGCGCTGGTCGACGCGATGATTTATGACGGCCTGTGGGATCAGTATTTTCCGATGACGATGGCGACGCAGGGAAGCAAGGTCGCCGCCGAGCTCGGACTAACGCGCGAGGAACAGGACCACTTTGCGTACGAGAGCCATCGCCGCGCCGGCGCGGCGCATGCGTCCGGGCACTTTGCCGACGAGATCGTTCCGGTGAAAGTCGCCGGCAAAGCAAAGGACAAGGTCGTCGTCGAGCAGTTGCCGCGCCGGGGCCGCGTGCGCGTTCCGGCTGCGGTGGGCGGGTCCAGCGGCGTTTGGGAACACGAGCCCTCGAGCGAATTCACGCTCGACTATTCAGCGTATGCGCCCTTCGTCACCGGCGAGCAGCCGTACGTGCTCGTCGATCGCGACGAAGCGGTGCGTCCCGACGCCAGCCTCGAAGCGATGGCCGGGTTGCGTCCGCTCGAAAAGAACGGCACCGTGACGGCAGGTAACGCGCCCGGCGTGAACGACGGCGCCGCCGCGGTGATTCTGTGCGATGCGGATTACGCGGCGCAGCACGGTTACGATGCGTTGGCGACGATCGTGGACCACGCAACGGTGGCGTGGGATTCGCCGTACATCGCGCTCACGCCGGCGATGGCGGCGCGCAAGCTGCTCGACCGTGCCGGCCTGCAGAGCAGCGACATCGCCGTCTGGGAGATCAACGAAGCCTTTGCCGCGGTTGCGATGACCGCCGCGCGCCGTTTGGGTCTCGAGGACGGTCTGATCAACACGTGGGGCGGCGCGGTTGCGATGGGTCATCCGATCGGCGCTTCGGGCGCGCGCATCGTTGCGACGGTCGTCAATCAGCTGCGCAAGCGGGGGGGCGGCTTAGGGATTGCGGCGATTTGCTCGGGCGGCGGCCAGGGAGATGCCGCGTTGATTCGGGTGGACTGACTGCTCGCCCAAACGCCGGCACAGTTTGATCTAACCGGCGAGCAGCGCGCGATCGGCGCCCTCGCCGCGGAGGTGGCCGCGCGCGAAATCGCGCCGCACGTCGCGCAATGGGATCGGGAGCATACCTTTCCGCGCGAGCTCTACGGCAAGCTCACCGATGCGGGCATCATGGGAATGCTGGTGCCCGACGAGTACGGAGGCGCCGGTGCGCAATACCTCTCGTACGCGTTGGCGATCGAGGAGCTCGCGCGCGTCGACGCCGGCACGGCCGTGACCGTTTCCGTGCACTCGATGATCTGTTCGGCTCTCTGCCGCCTGGGCACGAGCCGGCAGAAGGAGTTTTGGTTACCGCAGCTCGCGGCGGGCGACGTGCTCGCCGGCTTTGCGCTGACCGAATCCGATGCCGGATCGGATGCCGCGGCGATCCGCGCCACCGCCAAGCGTTCGAACGGCGCGTACGTACTCGACGGCCGCAAGCAATGGTGTAGCACCGGAAGCTATGCCGGCGTCATCATGGGAATGTTCCGCACCGGAGGACCCGGCGCGCGCGGAGTGAGCGCATTCCTGATAGACCCGAAACTTCGCGGGATCTCCGTCGAGCGCGTTACGGAAAAGCTGGGCATCCGCACCAGCAATACCTGCGACTTGGCCTTCGACGGCGTGGAAGTCGATGCGGCCGCACTTTTGGGCGAGGAGGGAGCCGGCTTCGGGAACGCCATGAGTGCGCTGACCGCCGGGCGGATCGGCATCGCAGCGCAGGCGATCGGAATTCTGGCCGCGTGTCTCGACGAATCGGTGAAGTTCGCCAAGGAGCGGGTAGCCTTCGGCAAACCGATCGGCGCCTTCGAGGGAATCTCGTTCAAGATCGCGCAGATGGCGACGGACCTCGATGCGGCACGATTGCTGAACTATCGCGCTGCGGCCCTCGCCGACGCGGGCGAGAATTTCGGACCGGCGGCGAGCAAGGCGAAGCTCTTCGCTTCGACCGCGGCGCGAAAGCACGCAGCCGAGGCGCTTCAGATCCATGGCGGATACGGCTACACCGGCGAATTCCCGGCCGAGCGCCACTATCGCGACGCGAAGATCACGGAAATCTACGAAGGAACGTCGGAGATCCAGCAGCTGATCGTCGCCCGCTCGCTGCTGGGCAGACTCGACTAAAGCCGCACGGCCCGTGCGACGAAAATAGCAAGGGGCGGCGCATGACGTTGCGCGAACCACTCGGCCCGCTATGAATCTCATGGAGTATCAGGGCAAGGAGCTCTTCAAGCGCTCGGGCATTGCGGTGCCGAGCAGCCACCATGCGCTCGATCCGCAGGCGGTCGCGGCATTTCTGGAAGGCGCGCTCGGCCAGTGGGTCGTCAAAGCTCAGGTGCTGATGGGCGGCCGCGGCAAGGCCGGCAAGATCAAAATGGCGACCGGCGCATCGCAAGGACGCAGCGTCGCGCAGGAGATCATGGCGACGCCGATGCCGCCGAACCGCCAGAATCCCGCCGGCGAGCCGGTCAAATCGCTGCTGGTCGAGGAACGTCTCGATATCGCGAAGGAGGCGTATTGCGCGATCACCATCGATCGCGCCGCGCGCAAACCGGTGATCGTGGTCAGCCGCTTCGGGGGAATGGATATCGAAGAGGTCGCCGAGCAGCATCCCGAGTCGATTGCCAAGTTCTACGTCGACACGACAATCGGCTATTCGGCTTTCATGGGACGCGAGCTCGCATTTGCCGCGCAACTCGATCCGGGTTACCGCAAGGAGTTTCCGGCCATCCTGGCCGCGCTCTACGATCTTTTCTTTCGTTACGGCGTGAAGTTGGTCGAGATCAATCCGCTTGCGTTGACCGCAGACGGGCGCGTCGTCGCCTCCGATGCGAAGGTCGAGCTCGACGACGACGCGCTCTTTCGATTTCCGGAATTCGCGCAGTGGCGCGCCGCATTGCCGCTCGACGAAGACGAGCTGCTCGCGGCGCAAGCGGGCGTCGGCATTCGGAACTTCCGGCGCTTTCCCGGCAAGGTCGGTACGATGGCCAACGGCGCCGGGCTCGCGATGGCCACGATGGACGCCGTAGCCAACGCCGGCGGTGAGGTCGCCGATTTCCTCGACGTCGGCGGCGGGGCAAATGCGCAACGCGTACGCAACTGCTACGAGCTCGTCGTGAATACTACCGGTGCGAAGGTTTTCTTCATCAACATTTTCGGCGGGATCACGCGCGGGGACGAGGTTGCGCGCGGAATCGTGACCGCGATGGCGCAAACCGCGTCGCGCAAGATTCCGCTCGTGATTCGCTTGACCGGTACGAACGAAGAAGAGGGCCGGCGCATCTTGCGCGAAGCCGCCATGACGCCGGTCGAGACGATGGACGAAGGTGCGCGCGAAGCCGTGCGTCTTTCACACGGAGCGTAAGCGATGTCGATCTTCCTCGATAAGAACAGCAAGATCATCGTTCAGGGCATCACCGGTGCCGAGGGTTCGTACCACACCGACCGCATGTACAAGTACGGAACCAATCTCGTCGGCGGCGTGACGCCCGGCAAGGGCGGGCAGCGGACGCCGCAGGGACTCGCGGTCTTCGATACCGTCCGCGAGGCGGTCGCCGCAACCGGCGCAACGCACACCTGCATCTTCGTTCCGCCGCCGTTTGCCGCCGACGCCCTGTACGAGGCCTATGACGCGGGAATCACGTTTGCGGTCTGCATCACCGAAGGCGTTCCGGTGCACGATACGCTCAAAGTCGTCGGTGCGACGCCGGGCATGCGCATCATCGGGCCGAATTGCCCCGGCCTCGCCTCGCCGGGGAAGGCGCTCGTCGGCATCATGCCGGGTCACGTCTTCAAGGAAGGCGGCATCGGAGTGATCTCGCGCTCGGGTACGCTCACCTACGAAATCGTCGATCTGCTGACGCGCGCCGGCCTCGGTCAATCGACCTGCATCGGCGTCGGCGGCGATCCCATCATCGGCACGACCTTCGTCGAATGCCTGCGCGAGTTCAAGAACGACCCTCAGACGCAGGCGATCGTGATCTGCGGCGAGATCGGCGGCTCCGACGAGGAAGAGGCTGCCGCCTTCGTCGCCGAGCATCTGCCCGAGCTGCCGGTCGTCGCATTTATCGGCGGTCGTAATGCCCCTCCCGGCAAGTCGCTCGGCCATGCGGGCGCAATCATCTCGGGAAGCTTTGGGACGCCCCAGAGCAAGATCGCCGCGTTCGAGGCCGCGGGCATACCGGTCGCGCAGCGCCCCTCCGAGATTCCCGCGCTGCTCGCGCAACGGCTCGCCGTTCGCGCCTAGACCTTCGAGAGAAAGCAAGCGGCGGCGGACGCCTCCCGTTAAGGCTAGCTAAAGGAACCGACCCGTTTCTGAGCAAATGCTCGGAAACCAGTGGGTCACTCTGTGAAGCTCCTGAGCCGAAGGCGGCCGCGGAGGCAGGGCGGCTCGCCTTTTGATAACTTCACGACATCGATAGAGGGTAAACGAGACATGAGTTCACATCGAACCCTCCGTCAAGCGGTCATGGCCGCGATGATGATCGGCGCGTTTCTGAGTCAGGGAACATGGGCACTGTCGGAAACCACCGGTAACATCGCGGGTATCGTCCGGGATACCAACGGGGCGCCGATTGCCGGCGTGCGAATCGAAGCAGTCGCTCCCTCGATGACCCGAACCGCGACGACGGATGCGGGAGGTCACTTCGTCATCCTCTCGCTCGCTCCCGATACGTATACGCTCAGCTTGACTAGGTCGGGATATCAACCGGCCTCGTTCCCGGGCGTTACGGTCTTCGCCGACCAGACCGAGCAGGTCGCGTATATGATGCAACCGCTGCTCAAGCAGATCGCGCACGTCACCTCCCAAGCTGGGACGTCGCTGGTGAAATCCGGCGTCGGCGGCGATCTGTACAGCGTCAATGCCAATCAGGCGGCCGCGGCGGCGGCCCTGGGCGGCGGCGGCAACCTCAACAACGCCTACTCGGCGATGGCCTCGGTTCCCGGCGTCCAGACCTCGATGGGCGGCATGGGCTGGGATTTCAACGCGGCGTACGTCCGCGGTCAGAACTCGTACTACACCGGTTACGAGTATGACGGTATTCCCGTCAACCGAGCGTTCGACAACTACAACTCCTCGACGGAGTCGAGCCTGGGCTTGCAGGAGCTGCAAGTCTACACCGGCGGCGGTCCGTCGTCGGTCGCGACGGCCGGCACGGCCGGCTTCATCAACCAGGTGATCAAGACCGGTACCTTCCCGGGCTTCGCCACGGCCAACCTCGGCATCGCGACCCCGCAGTATTACCACCAGGCGCAGGTCGAGATCGGCGGCTCGACGCCCGATCGCACCTTCAGTTACTACATCGGCCTGATGGGCTACAACCAAGACTACCGGTTCATCGACAACAGCAACGGCGCCGGCTACGGTACGCCGGGCGGACCGTTTTCGGGTAATCCGGACGGTTTTGCCATCGGCTACGGCTTCGGCAGCGACCAGGTCCTCGCGACCGGTTTCACCTGCCTCATCGGCACGTGTCAAGGCGTCAAGCCAATGTGTCCGCTCTACGGGGCCAAATGGAGCAATCAGCCGGTGGCCGTCTACGGCGAACAGGGCTGCTGGCAATACTACGCCGGCGTTTCAGCGGATCCGCTGATGATCAGCGATCGCGAGAACGTCATCAATCTGCACATGGGCATCCCGAAGGCCAACGGCCTTCGCGACGACGTTCAGTTCCTGTGGAGCGGGTCGGCCCTGAATAACTACTTCTACAACAGCCCGGACGACATCGGCCCGGGCAACAACCAGTTCAACTACGCGCTTTACGGCACGAACTACGCGGCGCCGACCTGCGGTCCGACGACGATCGGTCCGGGATTGACGACGCAGGCTTGCAGCGGCATC
>JASHOM010000148.1 GCA_030041115.1 Vulcanimicrobiota bacterium
CCGTCAGTCCCAAGCGTTCGCCATACGCGATGAGGCCGTCGACGGGAAGCAACGGCAGGGAGAACGGCATCGCGACGGCGCCCACCGTCACGATGAGGGCGAACAGTCCCGTTCGCAGCGCGACCGGCGCTCGCTCGACTGCAACGGCGCCGATTGCCAGCAGCGTCGCGTAGATTCCGACGACGTAATAGCCCTTCGCCGCAAGTCCCACGGCGATGCAGCAGATGACGACGTACGCAATGCTGATGAAGCGCAGATCGCGCAGGCGCGCGAGAAGGAACGGCGCCAGCAGGCCCGCGATCCAAACCGGCGCCGCAACGGGATTGGTGTAGAGCAGTTGTTCGAGAACGAAGGCGCCGGCATTCGCCGGCAGGCTGCGGTATTCCAAGGCGAGTCCGTTTTGAAAGGCGTGCCGGGAGAGGACGTCGCCGCGCAGGACCTCGACGATCGGCCATCCGTGTGCGGCTTGCCAGGTCAGATTCGGCGAGAGCAGCGCCAACGCGAGACCCAGGGCGTAGAGCGCATACGGTGAGCGCAACGCACGCCGCTGCGCCGTTGCGAGCAGTCCGGCCGCCGCGCCGGCGACCGGCAGCGCGATGGAGTACTTTGCGTAGGCTGCAACCGCGATCGCGGTGCCGAGCAGCGGCCACCACAGCGGCTGCCGTGCCACCGGCGCGCGGATGAGGCGAACGGCCAGATAGAGCGCAAGCGTCCAGAAAAAGGGTTCGAACGAGCTCGTCGTGAGCGTGTTGCCGAGCAGCAGATAGGCCGGCGTCAGCAGCGTGGCCGCTCCGGCAAGCGCTTGCGCAAAGCGCCCGCCGCCGAGTTCGCGGGCCAGCGACACCGCTACGTAGACGGTAAGGGCCGCGGCCGCTACCGGCAGCGCGCGCAGGGCCGGCAGGGCATAGCCGGCCGGTGCCGCGAGTGCCGCCGCGGCTGCGACCAGCGGCGGCTGATCGACGTAGCCCCAGGCTAAGTGCTTCGCGCAAGCGATGAAATAGAGCTCGTCGCGGAAGTATCCGTAGCGCCAGGCCGTGGCCGCGTGCAGCAGTGCCGCGATCAGGGCGAGCGCCGGCGCGATCACGCCGCGCGCCGCGCGACGATCAAAAGGCTAAGCGCGAAGCCGGCGACACCCGACCAGATCCACGACCCCAGCGCGACGTTCCAATCCCACCAGATGCGATCGCTGAACCAAGTGGCGGCGAGATAGACCCCGATGTACGTCATCGGTACGATTGCCGCGAACCAGCGGAAAGCGCCCCGCGACCCGGCCACGGGCTGCGGATCGTACCGCAGCACCAAGAAATCGGCGAGTACGCCGGTCAAGAATGACTGGACGGCCGTCACGGCGAGGAGCGGCGTTTGGTTGGTGAACGCGGCCGCCGCCGGCGTGTTCCCGATCATCAGCAAGAGCGTCAGCATTCCGGGAGCCGGACGGATCCGCGAAACGAACCAGAGCACGAAGCCGGTGATGAGCGTGCTTTGAAAGATCACGACCAGCACGCCGGTCGAGACCTTGTAGTAGCCGATGGCTAGCGCGGTCAAGTACTGCGAGGTGAACGGAGTAATCGGTGGGGGAGCGTTCGTGCGTCCGGCCGCCGGATCGAACGCGTACGCGGTACCGAAGTGCGCCAGGATGAGCCAGGTAGCCAATCCCAGGACGAGCGGAAGCTGGCTCGCGACGCCCATGCCGCCGCGGCGGGCCGCGAGCACGGAGCGAATCGGTCCGCTCGACAAAAAGAAGATTCCCAAACCGAGGATCTGATGCGTTGGGCTCAAGAGCGCGTCGACGCCCTCTTCGATTCCAAACGCACGGTGCCACAGCATGTCGCCGATCCCGCCCAGGATGAAGATCGGGATGCCGAGCAGCGCGAGCCGGTAGGGGGACGGAATGGCGTCCGGCCACGGATACCCAAGGCGGCGAAAATGCAGCGCGAACGCGCCGATGATCACCGCCGCAGCGAGGATGCCGGAGTAGAAGACGGCATGATACGGGGTGAAGAAGCTCTCCACCGGCACGTGGCCGTGCGCCCATGCATCCAGGAAGAATCCACCCGATATCCAGACGCCGCAGATGCCGACTGCATAATCGAGCGCGATGCTTCGCGGAGCGGCATGCTCCTGCACCATGCGCATGGGCGTTACGCGCGGGTCCTCGAAGCGCCTTCTCGCAGCAGGTGGCCTCGCGAAGGGTTTCGTACGACCACAAACGTGCTGCTTCGCCTCGGCGCGCTCGCGTGCGCGGCGCTCCTCGTTGGGTGTACGTCGCACCTTCCCGACCCTCCGCCGAACGCCGTCATCGGACTAGGTGCGCTGCCGCTGCCGCGCGTCGAACCAAACGCCGCGCCGCCGCGCATCATCGCCATGCGCTTTTCATCGCTCGACGTTCGGCGGGGCGAGCGCTGGTCGGCCGCTTTTGTCACGGGCACGAACGTCGCCAGCCTCGAGGTGCGGACGAATCTCTTTTCGATCAACGTGCCCAAACTCGCTCCGGGCCGGTTCGCGTTCACGCTGGACGTGCTCGACGCGCCGGCGATCTTCGTGCGCTCCTATCGCTTGCGCGTGATCGCCCGAAACAGCGCCGGCGAACGGTACGAAGAGAACCTGCCGTTCACGCTTCGCTGATGGACGGGGCGCGCTACGAGACCGGCGAGAAGGTCTTGACGATTACGCTTGCGCGGCCCGAGCGGAAGAACCCGTTGACCTTCGCGCTTTACGCGGCGCTGCGCGACCGGTTTCGTAAGCTGCGCGACGAGCCGGAGATCAAAGCAGTCGTCCTCACCGGCGCGGGAGAGAACTTCTGCTCCGGCGGCGACGTGCACGAGATCATCGGTCCGCTGACCGAATCGGCGCCCGCCGAGCTGCTGGCCTTTACGCAGATGACCGGCGATCTGGTCAGAGCGATGCGGGCCTGTCCGCAACCTATCGTCGCGGCGGTCGACGGCGTCTGCGCGGGGGCGGGAGCGATCTTGGCGATGGCCAGCGATCTGCGCTTGGGAACGGAGCGTTCGCGCGTCGCATTTCTCTTCGTGCGTGTGGGGTTGGCGGGTTGCGATATGGGCGCGTGCGCGATGCTCCCGCGAATGATCGGACTGGGGCGAGCCGCCGAGCTGCTCTACACGGGCCGGGATCTTTCCGGACGTCAAGCCTACGAATGGGGATTCTATAACGAGATTTGCGCGCCGGGCGAGCTGCTCGATCGAGCCGGCGACGTCGCGCGCGCTCTCGCGGCCGGCCCGACGTTTGCGCACGCCATGACCAAACGCATGCTGCACGAAGAATGGGCGCTGCCGCTCGACGTGGCGATCGACGCGGAAGCTGAGGCGCAGGCCGAGTGCATGCGCAGCGGCGATTTCCGCCGCGCTTACGATGCCTTCGCGGCAAAGCGCTCCCCACGCTTCGAAGGCAACTGATGAACCCGCGCCATCGTCGAAGGGCTGCGCAAGCGTGTTAGAACTCCCCTTCTTTGACGAAGAGCATCGCGCGTTCGCCGCCGGCCTGGACGGTTGGCTCGCGCGCGCCGACGTTCTCGACGACGAACGCGACGCCGACGCAAGCTGTCGCGCCTGGGTCCGCGCGCTAGCCGAAAACGGCTGGCTGCGCGCGTGCGTGCCCGGCCTCTTCGGCGGCCTGCGCGCCGCGCTCGACGTGCGCACGCTCTGCCTGGCGCGCGAACGGCTTGCGCGGCGATCGGCGCTGGCCGACTTTGCCTTCGCGATGCAAGGCCTGGGCAGCGCGCCGGTCGCCCTCTTCGGTGACGCCGAACTGCAGCGCCGCTATCTGCCCAACGTCGCCAACGGCCGGTGCATTACGGCTTTTGCGCTCTCCGAGCAAGACGCAGGGTCGGACGTCGCAGCGATCGCAACGCGCGCCCGGCGCGACGGTGACGCGTATGTGATCGACGGCGTGAAAACGTGGATCTCCAATGCCGGCGTCGCGGACCTCTACGTGGTTTTCGCGCGAACCGGCGAGAACGGCGCGCGCGGTCTGAGCGCATTTGCAGTCGATGCGGCGACGCGCGGCTGCTCCCCCGGCAAACGCGTCGAAACGATCTCGCCGCATCCGCTCGGCGCGCTGCACCTCACGAACTGCCGCGTTCCCGCCGCCCGGCGAATCGGCGCAGAGGGGGATGGATTCAAGATTGCGATGGCCACGCTCGACGTCTTTCGCAGCACCGTCGGCGCGGCCGCCCTGGGCTTTGCCGGCCGCGCGCTGGCCGAGTCGGTCGAGCATGCGAAATCGCGCAAGCTTTTTGGGGCGCCGCTCGCCGCGCTCCAGATGACGCAGGCCGCGATCGCCGCGATGGCCGCCGACGTGGACGCCGGCGCGCTCTTGGTCTACCGCGCCGCTTGGATCAAGGATGCCGGTGCGGCGCGAGTCGCGCGCGAGTCGGCGATGGCAAAGTGGTTTGCAACCGAAGCCGCGGGCCGCGTCTGCGATCGAGCGGTACAGCTCTTCGGAGCGCGCGGCGTTACGCGGGGCGAAATCGTGGAGAGGCTCTATCGTGACGTGCGCGCCTTACGCATCTACGAGGGCGCGAGCGAGATCCAGCAGATCGTCGTCGCGCGCCAGACGCTCGAAGCCTAAGGTGCCGCTCTGAGCGGATCCGGCGGACGCCTCACCGGCCACGTTGACACGTTCGCGGAAGATCGCTTGCCGCCGGCCGAGCACATGCCGGAGCTGCTGTTCGAGCGCTTGGGCGACTATCCGGAACGGCTCAATGCGGCGACCGAATTGCTCGACCGGCGCGTTGACGCGGGCGGCGGAAGCGCGCGATGCATCGTGCGGAAGGACGGCGGCGCGTTGACGTATGCGGATCTGCGCGACGCAGCGAATCGGATCGCGCGCGTGCTGGTCGAGGACCTCGACCTGAAGCCCGGTAACCGGGTCCTGTTGCGAGCGCCGAACTCGCCGATGCTGGCGGCCTGCTGGTTCGCCGTGCTCAAGGCGGGCGGCATCGCGGTCACCAGCATGCCGCTCTACCGCGCCGGCGAGCTGCGCATCATGTTGGAGAAGGCGCAGGTCAAGCATGCGCTCTGCGACGCGCGCTTGCGCGAAGAGCTCGATCGCGCCTGCCGCGAGTCCGAAGGAGTGCGGGTCGTGGAGTTCAATGCGGCGCGGCCCGAGGCCGATGCGCTCGAACGGCGGATGCGGGCGAAATCCGGCCATTTTCAAAACGTTCGGACCGCCTCGCAGGACGTTGCGATCATCGCGTTCACCTCCGGTACCACGGGCGCGCCCAAAGCGGCGATGCACTATCACCGCGACGTACTGGCAATCTGCGACACGTATTGCGCGCGAGTGCTGCAGCCCAGGCGAGACGACCTCTTTTGCGGAAGCCCGCCGCTAGCGTTCACGTTTGGCCTCGGCGGCTTGTTGCTCTTTCCACTCTACGCCGGCGCGGCCACCTTACTGCTGGAAAAAGCCGGCCCGGGCGATCTCATCGAGGCGATCGCCGCGCACGGCGTCACGACGATGTTCACCGCGCCGATCGCTTATCGCACGATGGCCGGCGTTCTCGACAAATACGACGTCTCGACGTTACGCACGTGCGTCTCGGCCGGTGAGGCGCTTCCGCAAGCGCTCTGGGAGGAGTGGCACGCGAAGACGGGGCTGAAGATTCTCGACGGAATCGGCAGCACCGAGATGCTCCACATCTTTATCGGCTCGCCGAAATCCGCGGCGCGCGCCGGCTCGACCGGTCAGGCCGTGCCCGGTTACGTGGCAGAGGTTCACGACGATGCCGGTCGTCCCGTCCCCGACGGCACGATCGGGCGCCTCGCGGTAAAAGGACCGACCGGCTGCAAATACTTGGAAGACGAACGTCAGCGAGCCTACGTGCAGAGCGGGTGGAACTATCCCGGCGACGCCTACCGCCGCGATAGCGACGGGTATTTTTGGTACGTCGCCCGCGCCGACGACATGATCGTTTCGGCCGGTTACAATATCTCGGGTCCCGAGGTCGAACAAGCGCTGATCGCGCACCCGGACGTACAGGAAGTTGCCGTGGTGGGCAAGCGCGATCCTGAAAAGGAAACGAATCTCGTGAAGGCCTTCGTGGTGCTTGCCGGCGGCTGCGCCGCGACGCCGGCGAAGGCCGATGAGCTGCGTGAGTTTTGCAAGGCGCGCATTGCCCCGTTCAAAGCTCCGCGCGAGATCGAGTTCGTCGCCGAACTGCCGCGCACCGAGACCGGAAAACTCCAGCGTTACAAGCTTCGCACTCAACCCGTCTCGTAACGCCGGGCCCGGCGCCACTCCCAAAGCGCATTCGCGCTCGGGCCGGTACTCGGGCCCCGTCTCCGCCTGCGGGCAGTCATCCTCTCGACCCCGCTCGCGCCGGCGGCGCCGTCTGCGGCAATACGGCGGTCGCCTCGATTTCGACTTTGGCCCCCGTTTCGAGCAGCGCGGCGACCTGGACGAGCGACATCGCCGGATAATGCGCGCCGACGATCTCGCGGTAGGAGGCGCCTAGCGCCGCCAGATTGGCGCGGTACTCGCCGGCATCGGTGATGTACCAGGTGAGCCGGACGAGATGCTCGGCTTCACCGCCCGCCGCTCGAAGCACGCTCATCACGTTACGCAGCGCTTGCGACGCCTGAGCGAGGAATTCGTCGCCGGCCGGCTCGTTGCGCTCGTTCCAGCCGATCTGGCCGGAGATGGCAAGCAATCGCCCCTCGGCGACGATGCCGTTGGCGTAGCCGCTCGGGCGCGGCCAACCGGCCGGATTGATCGTTTCGCTCATGCAAAGTCTCCCGCGCTGGTGCGATCCATGCCGGCATCGAGGCGCACTGCGCGCAACAAAACCGTCAGGATCGCGCTGACCAGCAGATTGAGCAGCAATCCGTAGAACGCGATGAAGCCCGTCAGGGATCCCCCGAAGGCGTGCAGCGTGTAGTTCGAAGTGAATCCGCCGGCGTACGCCATCGCGCAGCTCGCGACCAGTCCGCAGGCCCAGCCGGCCAGCAGCGCCTTGGGATGAAACCAGCGGGTCCAAAGACCGAGGACGAACGCCGGAAAGATTTGCAGCATCAGCGCACCGCCGAGAAGTTGAAAGTCGATCGCAAACGGCACCGGGACGAAGAAGATGAAGAGCAGCGCGAACGCGCACATCACCAGCGTCAGGATCTTCGCCACGTGCGTTTCGACCGGCGTCCGCCGGGGAGAGAACTCGCGAAAAACGTTGCTGGCGAAAAGATTCGCGGCCCCGATGCACATGATCGCGGCCGGCACGAGGGCGCCGATCACGATTGCCGCGTCGGCTACGCCGTCGAACCAGTCGGGAAAGTAGCGGGCGAAGAGCGCCGGAACGACCGTGCTGGCGTCTTTGGTGACGATGCCCGCCGCGACGGCGCAGTACCCGAGCAGGGCGAGCAATCCGAGCAGCAGCGAGTAGATCGGCAGCAGTGCGGCGTTGCGGCGAATCACTTCGCGACTACGCGCGGCGAGCACGCTCGTGATCGAGTGCGGGTAAATGAAGAGCGAGAGCGCCGAGCCGAAGGCCATCGTCGCATAGGTGAAGTATTGCGCGGGCTTGAGATAAATCGAGGGCGCGTGGGGCCGGCGTGCAAGCACGGCCTGCGAGAGCGCAAAAATGTGCGGCCAGCCGCCGAGCCGGATAGGAATGACCGCGATCGCAGCGATCACGGTCACGTAGATCAGCGTGTCTTTGACGAAGGCGATCATTGCCGGCGCTCGCAGTCCGCTCGTGTACGTGTACGCGGCCAGGAGAACGAAAGCCGCCGTGAGGGCGAGGAAGGAGCCGGTCGCGCCCAGCCCGCTGAACCGGCCGAAAACGGCCCGCATCCCGACCAGCTGCAGCGCGACGTAGGGCATCGCCGCAACGACGCCGGTCAGGGCGATCGCGATCTCCAGCGTCCGGTCGCCGTACCGGTCGCGAACGAAATCGGCGGTGGTGACGTATCCGCGCCGCCGTGCGATGCCCCAGAATCGAGCCAGTACGACGAGCGCGATCGGGTACGCGACCGTGGCATAGGGAACGGCAAAGAAGCCGAGCGCGCCGACGCCGTAAACCAGCGCCGGCACCGCAATGAAGGTGTACGCGGTGTAGAGATCGCCGCCCAGCAAGAACCACGAAACGATCGTTCCGAAGCTGCGGCCGCCCAGCGCCCATTGCTCGAGGTCCGACAGGTTTGCCCCGCCCCAACGGGCGGCGAAAAATCCCAGCGCGGTAACGCTCAGGACGGCCACCGCCAGTACGACGGCGGCGCTAGACATCGCTGCGCTTGCGCGTGAGCGAAATCACGAGACCGAGGATTGCCGCGGTGACCGGCACCCAGGCCAGTTGGTACCAATAGAAAAAGGGCAGCCCGAAGAGCGCCGGCCGCGCGTGATTGTACAGCGGCGGAATCAGCGTTCCGGCGAAGGGCAACACCAACAGGGCGTACCAAGCCCGGCGCATAGCCGCTCGTTTCACGCGCCGGCTGAGTGCGCCTGTTGCTGGCGAGCGCTTGACGGAGGGCAGGCTGGCGGCCAAAGCAAACCAACGCGCAAGGCTCCGAAGCTCAGCCTCCATGCGAGGCGAAAGGGACGCAAATGTCGGCAACTCAGCCACCCACCGAAACCCCGTTCGGCTTAGACGCCAACGTCGCGGCCGGACTCGCGTATTTGTTCGGTTTGATCGGCGGGATCGTCATTGCACTCGGCGGCGGCACGAATAGATTCGTCCGTTGGTCGGCGGCGCAGTCGATCACGATGTGGGCTCTCTGGATCGTCATCTGGAAGGGCCTTGGATTGCTCGCCGCCACCATCATCTTCGCACCGCTGGTGATCCTGGCGGTTTTCATATTGCCGATCCTGGGCCTCATCCTCTGGCTTTGGACGTTCATTACGGCATTCCAAGGCAAAGAGGTCGAAGTTCCCTTGGTCGCGGGCTTAACGCGCAGCATCTTCAAGTCGTATCTTCAGTAGCGGGCGCTCGAAGCAGTAGGTTACCAGTGCCGCTTGCGCGATCGTGATCGCGCAAGCGGCTTCTGTATAGCGAATTTGCCAGTCGCGGTCGGCGTGCGCATCCGCGAGGCCGGCATACGGCGGAACGTGGCGCCAGAGCAGCTCGCGCGCGACCATCTGGTGGTAAAGATAGAGGTTGTATGAAATTGCAGCCATGAAGCGCAACGGTGCGTTGTCGAGCAGGAGTTGCCACCAACGCGGGGCGGCGAGCCATCCGACGGCAATGATCGCGAAGGCGACGCCGAGCAGCGGCCGGTTGTCGATCTGCCAGACTCCCGACCACTGGTCGTGGAAGCGATAGGCGTACAGGTTCTGCAGCAGCATCACGAGCATTGCGACGCCGGCCGCGCTCACCGGCGGCGCCGCGTGTCGCGCGCGCGACGTCCGCCAGCGCTCGCCAAAGCGCGTAAAGACGTACGCGGCGAGCATTCCGAAGGCGAAGATGTCGAGATAGCCGGGAAGGTTCTCCTCGTACGGCGTGAACAGCCCCGAATAGCAGCACTGAGCGAGCCCGGCGCGCCAGATCCCCGCAACGGCGATCATTGCGCCCGCCGTCACCCACGGCCACCGCTTGAAACACCACCAAATTAGCGGGAAGAGCAGGTAAAACTCGACCTCGATGGCGAGCGTCCAGAGCACGCCGTCGATCGTCCCGAAGCGCGGCGGAAACCATGTATGGACGAAAAGCAAGTGGGTGACCAGATCGGGCACGAGCGACGCATTGGGCTGCGCCTGGGCGTAGCCGACCGCGTAGGCCACGCCGATCGAGAGAACGTAGGACGGAACGATCTTGACGAACCGCCGCCAGGCGAAGTGCTTCCACGACGGATCCGTCCGCTTCGCCAGGGCCGCGCGCACGAACGGATACGAGATGACGAATCCGCTCAAAAAGAAAAAGAGATGCACCCCGATGAAGCCGGTCGCGGGCAGAAAATCGAGCCGGGGGCCGGGCGACAGCCATGTGATCTCCCACACGTGATACCAGAGGACGAGCAGAATTGCGATCCCGCGCAAGCCGTCCAGTACCCCTAGTCTCGGAGCCTCCATCGCGCCCTGAGCCTTTCCCGTGCGCACCGGCGACTACTCCGCATCTCAAAGCGCAGCGCACGGCGCAGCGGAACTTTTGCACGCGGCGGAGTAGAGTCGAGCGTGAAGCCATCGGTGCAGATCGAGCTGCTCTTCGCAAAGTTCGGCGTCGACCCGCACGAGCTGGTTTGGAGCGGCCGCCCGTACCAGGGGCTCGTGCTGCGCACCGGCGATTGGTTCGTGGTTCCGGTCGGGCTCGTCGTGGTCGTCTGCGTGCTCATTCCGGTATCGGACATGCTGCAATCGCGCGGACCCAACGCGTGGCTTGCGCAGCTGCTGGCGATTCTGTTGTTGGCCCTCGTGCTCTCGGTCCTGTTCGGCCGTTTGTTTTGGGACGCGTATAAGCGGAGCATCACATTTTACGGCTTGACGTCGGACTCGGCGCTGATCCTGCGCCACGGTCTGGGAGCGGGGATCCAGCGCGTCTTTCTCCCCAGCGTTCAGACGCTCAACTTCAACGGTCCCGCTCGCGGAAACGGAACGATCTTGTTCGGCAGTTCGATGCCATGGTACGCGCGCATGGATCTGAGCACCGAGCCGTCGGTACCGGCGTTCGAGGGAATTCCCGATGCCTGGCACGTCTACGACCTGTGCCTGCGGGCGCAGAAGTCCGACCGAATGCCTCCCTACGGTCTGAGCGACGCGGCGCGGTTGCGCGGCGCGCGGTAGCGCCGGCAGTGGCTCGCTTGCCCGCCCCCTAATGCCGCTATTTGACGATGAAAAGGGGCCTTGGTATAGTTGAAGCTCGGTCCCACCTGCGGGTGAGGCCGTGTTTTGTGTGACGGGGAGCGAACTGTTTGCCGACGATCAACCAACTGGTACGCCGCGGCCGCGAGAAGACCGAGCAAAAGGTCAAGACGCGGGCATTCCGCGTGATCCTGACCGGCCCGAAACCCGGTCATCCGGATCTGCCGACCCGAACCTTCGAGGTCTCGGGAAATCCACAGCGGCGGGGCGTCTGCACGCAAGTCAAGACGGTCACGCCGAAGAAGCCGAACTCGGCGCTGCGTAAAGTCGCGCGCGTCCGGCTCACGAACGGCGAAGAGGTCACGGCGTACATCCCGGGCATCGGCCACAATCTCCAAGAGCATTCGGTCGTGCTGGTGCGCGGCGGACGCGTCAAGGATCTCCCCGGCGTTCGCTATCACATCATCCGCGGCACGCTCGACACGGCCGGCACGGCCAACCGCAAGCAAGGCCGCTCGAAGTACGGCGCAAAGCGCGAAAAGAAGAAGTAGTCTTCCACGAGCTCACGATCAAAAAGGAAGTTAAAGCGACCTAATGCCACGTAAGGGACCCGCGCCGAAGCGGCAAATTCTGCCCGATCCTCGGTTCAACTCCAAAGTGCTCGCGCGCTTCATCAACAAGGTGATGCTGCGCGGCAAGAAGTCGACCGCCGAGCATATTACCTATGGCGCGCTCGACATCGTTGCCGAGAAGACCGGCCGCGATCCCATGGAGATATTCTCGCAGGCGCTTTCGAATGCGATGCCGCTGGTCGAAGTTCGTCCGCGGCGCGTCGGCGGTGCGACCTACCAGGTGCCGATGGAGGTGCGCCCGGACCGCCGTCAGGCGATGGCGATGCGCTGGCTCATCGGATTTGCGCGAGCTCGGGGCGGGCACTCGATGGAAGAGAAGCTGGCCGGCGAGCTGCTGGATGCCTCAAACAACACCGGGGCAACGATCAAGAAGCGTGAAGACACGCACAAGATGGCGGAAGCGAACAAGGCCTTCGCCCATTACCGTTGGTAACTATTTCAAAGTAACACCATGGCTCTAAGGGAATTTCCGCTCGAACGCACGAGGAACATCGGCATTGCCGCGCATATCGACGCCGGCAAGACGACCTGCACCGAGCGCATTTTATTCTTCACGGGACGCGTCCACAAGATGGGCGAGGTTCACGACGGCGCCGCGACGATGGACTGGATGGTCCAAGAACAGGAGCGCGGCATCACGATCACCTCGGCCGCGACGGCGACGACCTGGCGCGACACGCGCATCAACATCATCGACACGCCCGGACACGTGGATTTCACCGTCGAGGTCGAGCGCTCGCTGCGGGTGCTCGACGGCTTGGTCGCGCTCTTCGACTCGGTTGCGGCGGTTCAGCCGCAGTCCGAAACCGTCTGGCGCCAGGCGAACAAGTACAAGATTCCGCGAATCATCTTCGTCAACAAGATGGATCGCGTCGGCGCCGACTTTTTCAATGTCGTCGAAAAGATTCGCGAACGGCTCGGGGCGCGCGCCGTGCCGATTCAAGTGCCGATCGGCGCCGAAGACGAGTTCCAGGGCGTCGTCGATCTCTTTACGATGAAGAAGATCGTCTACACCGACGAGCTCGGCTCGACCACGGCAGGAGAAGACGTCGAGGAGGGCCCGCTGCGGGACCTCGCGCTGGAGTGGCGGCGCAATCTGGTTGAGGCAATCGCCGAGCAAGATGACGCGCTGCTGGAGATGTTTTTCGAGGGCAAGGAGCTGCCGATCGATCGCATGCAGGCAGCGCTGCGCCGCGCGACGATCGAGGGCACGGTGCTGCCCATGCTGTGCGGTGCGGTCTTCAAGAACAAGGGCGTTCAGCCGCTGCTCGACGCAATCGTCGAATACATGCCTTCACCGCTGGACGCAAAGCCTATCGTCGGACGCGAACCCAAGAGCGGCAAGGAGCTCGTTCGCAAGGCGGACGACGGCGAACCGTTCTGCGCGCTCGCCTTCAAGATCGCGACCGACCCGTACGGAAACCTCACGTATTTCCGCGTCTATTCCGGCGTGCTCAACAAGGGCAGCTACGTGCTGAACTCGCGCACCGGCCGCAAGGAACGCATCGGGCGCATTCTGCGGATGCACGCCAACCATCGCGAAGACATCGAGACGATCGGCGCAGGCGATATCGCTGCGGCCGTCGGGCTCTCCGACACGCGCACGGGCGATACGCTCTGCGACGAAAAAGCGGCGATCGCCTTGGAATCGATCACGTTTCCCGAACCGGTCATCCATCAAGCGATCGAGCCCAAGAGCAAAGCCGATCAGGATAAGCTGGGCTTGGCGCTGACGCGCTTGGCGCAGGAAGATCCGACGTTCCGCATGCGTACCGACGAGGAGACGCAGCAGACGATCATCGCGGGGATGGGCGAGCTGCATCTCGAGATCATCCTCGATCGTCTGCGCCGCGAGTTCAAAGTCGAAGCCGACGTCGGCAAGCCGCAGGTGGCGTATAAAGAAGCGATCACGAAGACGGTCGAAAAGGAAGGCCGGTACATTCGACAGAGCGGCGGCAAGGGCCAGTTCGGCGATGTTTGGCTACGGGTCGAGCCGCAGTCGCCGGGAACGGGCTTCGTCTTCGAGTGGAAGATCGTCGGCGGTGCGGTACCCAAGGAGTATGCCAAGGCGGTCCAAGAGGGGATCCGCGAGGCCGCGCAGAGCGGCGTGCTCGCGGGCTACCCGGTAATGGACTTCAAGGCGGAAGCCTTCGATGGTTCGTACCACGAGGTGGATTCTTCGGAGATGGCGTTCAAGATCGCCGGTTCCCTCGCGTGGAAAGAGGCGAACCGAGCGGCGGCTCCGGTGCTGTTGGAGCCGATCATGAAAGTCGAAGTGACCACGCCCAAAGAGTACATGGGCGCCATCAACGGCGACTTGAGCCGGCGGCGGGGCGCCATTCACGCGACCGAAGACGCGCCGGGCGGCGCGCAAGTGATCACGGCGAACGTCCCGCTCTCCGAGATGTTCGGCTATGCGACCGACATGCGCTCCGCTACGCAAGGCCGCGCGACCTACACGATGGAGTTCTCGCACTACGAAAAAGCACCCAAGAGCGTTGAGGAAGAGATCGTCGCAAAGGCGACCGGGAAAAAGCTGACTCCGGCATAACCGCGATTGGGGCACGGCGCCGGCGTTCGGAAGCGGAGACGATGAGGCTTCGCGTTGACAGCGGCTCGCCGCGCCTGATACTATTCCGTGGTCGTGCGCCTTCGCGGTGAGGGCGTTTACCGCGTAAGGCGGCAGGGCGGCCTAAGACGCCTGGCCCCGTGTATCTACGACAGAGACCTGAGAGGAGACCCATGGCGAAGCAAAAGTTCGAGCGCAAAAAGCCGCACGTTAACATCGGTACGACCGGGCACATCGACCACGGCAAGACCACGCTGACGGCGGCGATCATGCATTGCCTGGCAACCGAGGGATTGGCGCAGCGAGTCGGCGTCGATCAGATCGATAACGCGCCCGAAGAGAAAGAGCGTGGGATAACCATCGCGATCTCGCACCAAGAGTACGAGACGGCGAAGCGACACTACGCCCACGTCGACTGCCCCGGCCACGCGGACTATGTGAAGAACATGATCACCGGCGCGGCCCAGATGGACGGAGCGATTCTCGTGGTCGCGGCGACCGACGGCCCGATGCCGCAGACCCGCGAGCACATCCTGCTCATGCGTCAAGTCGGCGTGCCCCGGATCATCGTCTTCCTCAATAAGGTCGACATGGTTGACGACGAGGAGCTGCTCGAGTTGGTCGAGTTGGAAATTCGCGAGCTTCTGAATCAATATCAGTTTCCCGGCGACGAAACCCCGATCGTGCGCGGCGCGGCGCTCAAAGCGCTCAATTCCAGCGGTAAGCGCGGCGATCCGGATGCCGATCCGATCTTCAAGCTCATGGACACGGTCGACGACTACATCCCCGAGCCCAAGCGCGAGATCGATAAGCCCTTCCTCATGCCCGTCGAGGACGTCTTCACGATCACCGGGCGCGGCACCGTCGGAACGGGGCGCGTCGAGCGCGGTCAAGTCAAGGTCGGCGAAGAGGTCGAGATCGTCGGGCTCAAAGACGAAACGAAGAAGACGGTCGTCACCGGCATCGAGATGTTCCGCAAGTTGCTCGACGCGGGCATCGCAGGCGACAACATCGGCGTACTGCTGCGCGGCATCGATCGTAACGAGATCGAGCGCGGCCAAGTGCTCGCCAAACCCGGTTCGGTGAAACCGCACAAGAAGTTCAAAGCCGAAGTCTACGTCCTCTCCAAGGAAGAGGGCGGTAGGCACACGCCGTTTTTTGCGAACTACCGCCCGCAGTTCTACTTCCGCACGACCGACGTGACCGGAACTATCAAACTGCCCGAAGGCGTCGAGATGGTGATGCCGGGCGACAACGTTCAGATGGACGTCGAGCTGATCACGCCGATCGCGTGTGAAGAGGGCTTGCGCTTCGCGATCCGTGAAGGCGGCAAGACCGTCGGCGCCGGCGTCGTGACGGCAGTCGCAGAATAGGTACGCCGCCGCAGCACGCATGGCTAAGCAGATGATTCGCATACGCCTCAAGGCGTATGATCACAAGGTTCTCGACCAATCGGCGGAGCGG
>JASHOM010000149.1 GCA_030041115.1 Vulcanimicrobiota bacterium
GAATGCACTCAGACTTGGATCACCACCGGCATCGTTTTCTGCGCGGATGCGGGCAACAACGACGGCGAAGTCTACAAGTATCCCGCGGGCGGTTCGGTCATCGCAACGCTGAAGGGCAAGTTCGACTCACCACTTGGTGTGGTCACAGTGCGAAAATAGCCCGCTCCGGCCTCATGTCGGTTTGGAGCATCCCGTCCGCGACGTTAGCGACTTCTGAGCGGCGCCATCGCGCAGCTTCAGCTCGACGATGCAACGCTCGCTCCGGACTCTCTACGTGACCAACTATTCGGGCAGCGGGGGCTGGATTTCGGAATATGCCCTCGGTCAGACCAAACCACTGCGAGTGATCACCAACGGCATCAGCGGCCCGTATTAGTGCGCGATCGACGCATCGGGCAATGTGCCCCCACCGCGCGCACCGAGCGCAGCAATTGCAAGTTTCGACACCCCGCTTGGAACCTGGAATGACTGCTCGGAGCCCATGTAATGAAACGTCATGTGATACGGAAGCGAAGCGTTGCCGCAAGGTTGGAAGAGATCGCGTATGATTGCAAACGGTAAGCGTTCACAGCAGCGCCCGAGCTGTTAAGCCTCCTCATCGGAGATAGCGACAACAGTGCAGCTAAGGAAGCAGGGCTTCGTTACCCCGCATGAGAATAAAAGCCTTATTATTCAGCGTCTTTTGAGTGGGTGCCGGGTTTTGAACCGCCAGGTTGCGCATGCTGCTGCGTACCCTGCGCGACCGCGGCGGCGTAATGGCGGCTGGTAGCGCAGTACGACCGGCGCTGCCGGGAGCGCTTCAATGATGATACGCACGTTGATTCGCTGCGCTTGTGCCTTTGTAGGAGCGGCGCTACTAACGAAGTGCGTTTCCGGGACTCCATTGCTTTCGACGGAAGCGGCACAGCGAACCGGAAGCCTCGAGCCGGTCCGCCAAGGTGCTACGCTGCCCGGTCCTCTGGGGCCGGTACGATCGCGCAGATCGAGCCGCGGACATTCTTGGATTCTTCCAGGCGCGGGGAAGCAGTGGCTACTGTATACTTCCGATTCGGACGGCAAGGTCAATATCTATAATTATCGTGTAAAGACCGGAAAACTGTATGGCCAGATTGCCGGCTTTGTCTATCCATATGGGCAATGCATTGACGCGAGCAGCGATGTCTACATCGTCGATTACCGCGCATCGGAAGTGTACGAGTTCGCGCACGGAGGAACGACGCCTATCGCGATGGCAACCGACGAGTATGGCAGCCCAATTGGCTGCGCGGTCGATCCGACGACCGGAAGTGTCGCCGTCTCGAACTACCTAGGCACGTCCGGTGCGGGCGGCGTCGACATCTTTGCCGGCGGCCTAAGCGGCAAGCAAACCAACTATACTAACTCATCGCTCTACAGCGCGCTGTCACCGGGTTACGATCCCCACGGCAATCTGTATTTCGAGGGTCTCGCGAAAGGCGTGCGTTTGGCGACCCTCTTTGAGCTGGCGGAAGGAAGCGGCACGTTACGGTCGCTCACCGGTCTCACCATCGATGGTGCTGCGAGCGTTCAATGGGATGGTTCTCATATTGCGGTTACCGACGCGAATTATGAAGGAACCCACACGACGGCCATCGAGCGCATCACCGTTTCGGGTTCCGCAGTGAGCGTCGTACGCACGACCCTGCTGACTGATACGTGCGATGGAACCTCGATGGATACGTTCCAGCCCTTCATCAATGGGACCGCTCGTTCGGGGAACGCCATCGTCTCGGGTAATCTGAAGTGCGAGCATCGCCTAGCATTCTGGAATTACACCAAGGGCGGCAATCCCAAGCGGACGATTCCTGCGAACATCGCCCCTCGCAAGACGTTAGGCGAATCAGTCAGCCCGCCGGTCAGCCCTTAGATCGTTCGCGAGTTCGACGCGGCCCAGACGACCATCGATCTATCGCGCCTCGTCGCGGACAATCAGGCCGGCTTTGCAGCCACGAGCGAGGCACGAGACTTCGCCAGGGGCCTCTCGTGGTGTTCAGCACACGAGCTTTCTAACCAAGGACCCGATGATCTATGAAACCGGAAACCAAAAGCGCTCTGGTCGCTAAGTTTGAGCGACGCGGCTGCGAGGGAGCTGAAACGGAGGGTATTTTGGTGGGGAAGGTGGGAGTCGAAATCCCCCTACGAGGGAAACTGAAGAAATAGAACGCAGCGTTTCGCGCTTGGAAGCGAACTGAAGAAGCAGAAGTAAATAGGGCGCGTTACCAATGGCGTTACCAATCGGGGCGAGCGGCCCGGGGGAAGATGATGCCGCATCTCGGAAAGAGCCGTATGGAACCCCTGACGGGCCCGCTAACGCTGCCGAGGACGCACTTCAGGAGGCGCTAGATCAGTACGGCAATGAGGAGGTTTACGGCGTTCACGACATTGCGCTCCCCGTGGGGCTTACATTCGGCATCGGCGTTGAACTTGGCCTAACTCTGGCAGCGGTGCTTGTGGGCGCGCCGCTCGGGAATGCGCGTGGAGAAATCGAGGACGCGCTTGAAAACGCCAAGACGAAACTCAACAGATACTACCGACAAGACGTTCACGAACGAGAAATGCTAAACGAGAGGTGTGCGTAAATGCAGCTTTTTAACAAACGCAACAATCACGAAGAAAACCTGCGCGATCTTTCGGAGGCGAAGCGAATCCTGCGGAGGGTCGCTGGCCGGTGCGAGGCGAACCTCAAGGCGCTCCCACTCGAACCACACTACTACGCGCAAACGCACGCCGCGCTGCGCTGCGTAGCCGCTGTCGAGGTGCTCGAAACGGGCATTAAACAAGAGCGCACGGGACTTGACGCTAGAGGAGGTGCAGCGTGAGCAACACTTCCGACAAGTCCCCAAGCGAACGGCTCAGTGAGCTTAAGCTCCAGGCAAAAGCGCTCGCAGAGCGCATTGTGCTACTGACGCAAAGCCTGGGAAGTAAACTGCACGGCGACACGCCATCTATTCAAGATAAAGCCACGTCCGCGAGACAGATGTCCGATGCGGCGCGATGGTTCCTATCGCTCGACTTCCCCGAGCACCTTGGAAACGCGCCGCAGATGCACGCGGTAGTTGACGCCCTTTTCGTGCAGCTCCGCACTCTCGAAGTCGGAGTGGATGCTTTAGAGCGCCAGCTTAATAGCCTCGCGTGAGAGGCCACTTCGGCCACAAAACGTACGTCGACAAACACGGTAAACGCCGAAAGGTGTCGACCTGGTGCGTTTGCTACGAGCTTCCGCGACAACCGGGTGAGTCGCGGAAGCAGAAGATCGAGTCGGGCTTCGCCACGCGCAAAGACGCGGTCGACTGGTTCACCAAGAAGGCGGAAGAGTTGCGTCAGGGCATTGCGCCGGCCGACGACCGCCAAACGGTCGAGCAATACCTCACGTCGTGGCTCGAATCTATCATTGACTCCGTTTCACCGTCGGCGCTTCACGCTTACCGCAACTACGTCAAGCGACATATAAACGCCAGCGCTAGGGAGCATCCGCCTTGCTGAGCTTCGTGCCCGGCACGTCGAAAAGGCTAAGGCGCGATGGGCGACGTCGACCGTGGGGCGACGGAAGAATAAGAAGAAGGCTCCGCAGCTTTCACCACGGACGGTGCATCATATTTTCTCGACGCTGCGGACAGCGCTCTATCGTGCAAAGCGGCAGCGACTGATCGCGGTGAATCCCTGCGAGCTCGTCGATGCACCCCGTGTCGAAGCGAAGGCAATGCGTGCGCTCGATGCGACCGGGGCCGCGGCACTAATGCGCGCGTGTGAGAAGAATATCATCGGGCCGGCCATCGTAACCGCGATCGGCACCGGCTTGCGCCGTGGCGAGTTGCTTGCGCTGAGGTGGGGCGACGTTGACCTCGATCGTGGCGTGCTTACCGTGCGCCGTGCAATCGACCGCACAGAGGGCCTATCGAGGTTCAGGATCCAAAGACGAGCCGCTCGCGACGAACGATTAGCCTACCTGGCTTCGTCGTCGATCGGCTGCGCCGGCATCGCGTGGCTCAGGCGCAGTGGCTTTGGGCTAACGGCTTCGGTCGCACGAACGTCGACACGCTCGTCTTTGAGCGCGGCGGAGAACCTTGGATTCCAAACACGTTCGGAACCATCTTTTCGCGAACACTATACGACGCGGGAATCCCGCACGTTCGCCTTCACGATTTGCGGCATTCGTTTGCTTCGATGGCACTAGAGGCTGGCGTTGATCTCAAGACGGTTTCAACCGCTCTTGGTCATTCCACGATCTCGACGACGGCCGATATCTATGCGCACGTTACGGACTCGCTAATGCGCGACGCCGCCGATCGGATTGATGTGGCCATAGCGAAGGCCGACAAGCGGGCAAATGCGGCCTCCTAATCTTCCGTAAAGCATCGAAGCGACGAACGTAAGTTCGATAAGCTAGGTAACGCAAGCGGCGTTCGGGAAGGAGGGGGCAACTTCCATTCGAGAACGGCGTATTGACGTACGCCCGAGCGAGATGCCGAGGACGATAAAGGACGCCGTAAGAACGATCGAGGATGACGGGTGGAGTCTGGACCGGCAAAAAGGGTCGCACCGCCAGTATAAGCATCCCCAAAAGCCTGGTGTCGTGACGATTGCAGGAAAAGATAGCGCAGATCTTGCTCCCGGTACCTATAATAGCATTCTGAGACAGGCGGGGTTAAAATAATGCAATATGTTATCGAAGAAACAGCGAACGGGTTCTCGGCGTACTTACCAGACCTACCTGGCTGTGTTGCCGCAGCCCCATCTCGCGAAGAGACGCTGGATCTCTTGTCCGAAGCCGTAGCGGTGCATCTAGCGGCGCAGGCAGCGGGGCAGAACTTTGGCCTCGGTGGAATCGTCCGAGGCACCAATGCTGGTGTGCCGCAGTTGGGTGCGCATGAAGTTTCTATCCAACCCGTCCAGGTATGGTGCCCGGCATAGCTCCATGAATGCTACGCTCTTTCTTGCTGATGCGGCGCAAGTTACACCGGACGGAAAGTTACACGCGCTCGGGATCGGCTGGAGTCAGACGAGCAGCCCGATAAGCGCCCCGTCGGCCGTGGGATTCATCTTACACGTTCCTTGGGACGAAACTAACCGGAAAATCCGCTGGACGTTGGATCTCTACGATGCCGACCAAAAGCCCGTTATCATTCCGATCGGGCCCGATCAGTTTCGTCCGCTTCACGTCGAGAATGAGATCGAGGTCGGTCGCCCAGCTGGCATAAAGCCTGGGGCGTCTCTGAACGTCCCGTTTGCAGTAAACGTCTCACCGCTGCAACTTGCGCCTGATAAGACATATGTTTGGGTCCTTAAGGTCGGTAGCCAGGAATGGCGTGTCGCTTTCGCCACGCGGCCGTTACAGCAGGCAGCGCCGCCGCAATAAATCTAGCGAGCAGCCCGAGAAACCGCTCTTTTCGACGACCTTAAGGCGCGCCCTAGTACTCTGTTTTGATTATCTCCTGCAGCGCGAGCGCGTACATACGACCTGCAGCAGCGCCCAAATCATCCATTGTCGTTCTTCCCCCGGCCCCAATGCCGCCGGCGGCATTGTTAATCGCGGCGACGGTGACATCGCGAGCAATCTCGGCAAGCTTGCCTATCGTCACATCGCTTACGAGCTTTCCCATTAGTTCTCTACTCCTCTCGTTACCAATCCGTTACCAATAGCGGTATAAAATCTCGATTTTCCGCAGTATTTTGGTGGGGAAGGTGGGAGTCGAACCCACATGAGTTGCCTCGGCCGCTTTTGAGGCGGCTGCGTCTGCCATTCCGCCACTTCCCCGCGCTGTCAGGGCTCTTTCTCGTCGGGCGGCGGGCGCGCCTCGAAGCGAGAGAGTACGTGGGTATTTGCGCGGCTAAGGCCGGTCTTCGAGCGGCCGTTCATCGAGCAGCTCGCGTGCCTCGGCCGCATTGCGCACCGTATGAACGCCGAGGCGCAGTTCGATCGACCGGCGCGCGAAGACGAGCGTTACGATCTGCGCGTCGCGCGTCGTGCGCAAGGTCGTACGCGCGACGTCGCCGCTGCGCCACCGTAACACGGCGACCCTCCCCCGATGGTACACGCCGATCGCGCTGCGGCTTTTCGAGATCATGACCGCGTCCCCGGCGGTGAAAGCAAAGCCGGAGATGCTCTCGAGTTGCGCGCGCGAATGGGAATCGCGGGGCGCAAACGACTCGCCGACGACCACGTCGCTGCTCGCGCCGGCTAACGTCAAGGTCCGCTGGAACCGGCCCCCGCCTGCCGGCAGATCCGGCGCGTCGTACGCGCAAGTCACGCGCTGCGTCGTGAAAACGTCGCTGCGGGCGCAACTATACGCGCGATTGAACGTGCCGGCGGGGAGCGGATGGGTGTACGTGGCGATGTAATCGCGCGGCGAGACCGGCGGCGGCGGATCGACCGCGTCGCGCAGCAAGCCAATGCTCGTCGCCGCGTTTGCACCTCCGGCGTCGTCGAGCTCAGCGATTCGCGCGCCGGCAAAGGGCGCGAAAACAACGCGCAGATGCGCGTTGGCGATCACCGTCCCATCCGCATCGCGAAAGGGCGGCGGCGTCGCTCGCGGCGGCGCCGGATCCGCACTCGGAGCGGCGGCGCTGACCCCGACCGGAAGTATGCGCCCGCTGCGCGCCGCAAGATCGAAAGGCGCGACGGCAACGCTGCGGCCCGCTAAATACACCGTGCCCACCGCAACGCGACGGCGCTCGTCGCTCGGATTGATCGCCGCGATGAATGCGTACGACGAATCATCGGCCAGCAGGAGCGTAACGTTTGCTTGCCGGCGGTAGCGGGTGGAAAGCGGCACTGCCGATGCCGAAACGTAGAGGCGCCCAGCGGCGCGCAGCGCGCGGAGCTCGGCGGCCGCCGCGCGCGTCACGCGCGGCATCGGGCCGGCCGAAAGCGGCAGCGGCAGAAGCAGCGGCATCGTCGCCGGCGAGCGCTGATTTTGCGCGACGAGGTCGACCAGCGGGCAGTTCAAGCCGCGAGCATTACAGGCGCGCTGCATTGCGCCGGTGGCGGCGGCAAGCGTTGCGAAATCTTCGTTGTTGAGCCGGCGCGGGGCAAAGAGGCTGGGAGGCCAAACGATGGAGGCATCGGCGGCGACGTGGGTTCGCGCGAGCAGCGATCCGTACTGCCGAATCGCGTCTCCGAAGGCGCGAACCGGCGCATAGCGCGCTCCCGCGCGAAGATCCACGGTGAGCGCCGCGTCCCAAGCGTAAGACCAGTTGGCCCACGGCGCCTCCCATCCGTGCGGATCGATCGTGTCCTGGACGGGAAAGTTGACGACGCCGTGGGCGCCGTCGCGAAGCAGCTCGGCGAGGGCGAGCGCCGTGTTGGAGGGGTCGCTCGGGCGCGGCGCGCCTTCGTCGGCGCCTTGAAACCACCCGGCTTGAAACTCCGCCTGCATCACGGGCACGTGCGGCTGCGTTTGAAGCAAGCCGGTGGCAAAATCCAAGTCGGCCAAATCGTGCGGGCCGATGCGATACGAACCACCCTGATACCAGTTTCCCCACGCCCAGGCGGGTGAAGCGCTGGGAACTTTCATCTCGTACGTGTTGACGAAGAGCGGAACGCGGCTTCCGGCCACCGATGCAACCGTTGCACGCAGCCAGCGCAGATAGGCATGCCAGTGCGGCGCCGGCCAGGTATCGTTGTCGAGGTACGCGCCTTGATCGTCGTCGAGCGCGATCGCAATCACGTCGTGCGAGTACGGTTCGACCGTGCGCAGCACTTCCTGCAGCCACCGCGCCGACTCGCTCAAGTGGGTTCCGTTTGCCAGCCATTCCCGCGAAGCCGCGTCCGCGTCATGGTTTTGCAACGTTGCGGTCGCCGGATAGCGGCCCTCCAAGACGTCGTGCAACGGCATGTCATACGCCGCGCGTTCGAGGAGCCAGGCAGGATAACCGCCGTTGCGCCATTCGTTGCGTACGACGGGCCCGGGACGCAGAATGAGCTTGAATCCGAGCTCGTGCGTCAGTCTCAACAACCCGAGGAGATCGCGACGGGGATCGGTTGCGCCGGTGAAATCGCTCGTGCCTTCGGCCGGCTCGTGCCAGTTCCACATGACGTAGAGATCGATCGTGTTGATTCCCAGATGCTTGTACGCTCGCAGCGATGCCTCCCAACGATCGCGCGGAATCCGCTCGTAGAAAAAAGCCGCGCCGTAGAGAAAAAACGCTTTGCCGTCGACGTCGAAGACCGGGTAGCGGTGGTCTGCGACGACGCGCGACGCGTTCCAGTTCGACCACGCGGGCGGGCTTTGGGCGCGCGCGCCCGCCGGCACCGCGAACGCTGCGATTGCCGCAAGTGCAAACGGCCACCAGCGCCCGACGCGCGCGGCGACGAGATAGACCGCCACTCCACAGAGCAGCCAACCGACTCCGAGCGCGATTGCGAACGCACCGGAGGCGACGAAAGCGAGCGTCCAGCCGCCCAGGGCGAGGAGCGCGGGCAGCGGATAGAGCGGCATCTTGAACGGCGCGTTCGTCCGGCGCACGCGCAGCACGGCTACTGCGGCGATCTGCGCGACACCCTGAATGAGCACGATCCCGGCGGTGAGAAACGCAATGACCTCGTCGAGCGAGAAGAAGCTTGCGAGCAGCGATAAGGCTCCGACCACCAGCAGCGCGACGTGCGGAAAATCCTTGCGCGGATGCAGCCGCGCGAAGACCGGAAGGAACGCGCCGTCGCGCGCCGCCGCGAATGAAATGCGCGAGAATCCGAGCAGATTGCCGTAGAGCGACGCGAAGGCGGTCACGAGTACGAGGAAGGTTATCCCGATAGCCGCGGCGCGTCCCCAGGCCCGCTCGACGACGAATGCTCCGACGTATTGCGCCTGGACCGTCGGCTGCCCGTGCGAGTCGAGCAGCGATCGCCAGGGCACCGCGCCGAGCACTCCGAGCTGTAACGCGACGTAGAGCGCCGCGACCAGCACCACCGAAAGCAGAATAGCCGCCGGAATCGTGCGTCTGGGGCGGACGACCTCGTCGCCGAGCAGCGCCGCTTCGCTGTAGCCGGCATAGTCGTAGAGCGTTATGTAGAGCGCGTGGCCGAAGCCGGCGAGAAAGCCGGCTCCGAATCGCAACGGCTGGGCGACACGAACGGCCTGCCCGAAGCCGGCATGCGAGAGTCCGGCCAGCGCAACGAGCGCGATCGTGACCGTGGCGGCAACGGCCAAAACCGCGCCGAGCGCGGCGATTTGGCCCGTGCGCCGGTAGAGAAGAACGATGGTAACGATGCCGATGCAGACCGCGACCGCATCGTGCGCGGCCGGGTTTGCCCCGAGCGCGGGGAAAAAATACGCGGCATAGTTGGTGAAGCCGATGTAGCCGCTGGCCAACAGGCAGGGCGCCGCTAAGAGAAACTGCCAGTTGAAGAGAAAAGCGAGCACGCGCCCAAACCGCTCCGCGCCGAAAGCGCTGCGAAGGTACGCGTAGGTTCCGCCCGATCCCGGATAGAGCGAGGATAGCTCCGCCCACACCAAGCCGTCGCAGAGCGCGACGAGCGCGCCGGCGATCCAGCCCAGGAGCGCGAGCGGACCGCCGAGCGCCGCGATGACGATCGGAATCGTCACGAGCGGGCCGATGCCGATCATGGTGATGACGTTGATCGCGACTGCGCCGCGTAAATCGATCGCGCGCTTCAGCGAAGCCATACTAGGCGCGTGCACTTCTCGCGACGAAGCCCGCCGCCATGCACGATCGTTCCGATATCGCACGGCTGCTGGGGCTCGAAGGCGACGTTCGCGTCGGCTTCATCGAGAGCGCGGCCCTTGCGGACAATCCGCTCGGCGATCCCGCGTCGCGCGCAATTCCCGTCTACGTCCCGCCCGGGTACGATGCGCAGGGCTCGCGCCGGTATCCGGCTCTCTACGTGCTGCACGGCTATACCGGCGACTCTCTGGCGCTCATCTCGTCACGACCCTGGGAGACGAACGTCTTTCAGTGGGCCGATCGTCTCGTTCGAGAGCGCCGCATGCCGCCCGCGCTGATCGTGCTCGTGGACGGCTTCACCCGTCTGGGCGGTTCGCAGTACGTCGATTCGGTGCACAACGGGCGGTACGCGACCTACGTTGTGCGCGACGTGATCGCAGACGTCGATCGCCGCTACCGGACGATCGCCTCCGAGGGCGGGCGCGCGGTGCTCGGCAAATCATCGGGTGGATTCGGTTCGATGCATCTCGTCCTCGCGCATCCGGGCAGCTTCGCCGCATTTGCGTCCCACAGCGGCGATTCGTACTTCCGCTACGCACATCCGCCGGCATTCGCCACCGTGCAACGCGTGCTGGAAGCGCACGACTTCGACATCCCGGCATTCGTCGACGGCTTCGAACGCAAGCACAAGCGCGCGCCGGCGGAGTATACCGCCATGGAGATGCTCGCGTACGCCGCCGCGTACTCGCCGCGCAGCGCGAAGGCGTTCGATCTCGACTTGCCCTTCGAGCGAGCCGGCGGCGAATTGCGCGAGGACGTGTTCGCGCGCTGGCTCGCCTTCGATCCGGCCGAGCGGGTCGGCGCGCATCGCGACGCCCTGGCGCGGCTGCGCCTGCGTTACCTCGACTGCGGACGGCGCGACGAATACAATCTCGACATCGGATCCCGAGTGGTCGCACAGCGGATCCGCGAGCTCGGACTGCCCGTGCGCCACGAGGAATTCGACGACGATCATCGCAACGTCGGATACCGGTACGAAATCTCGCTGCCGGCGCTTGCCGCCGTTCTGGATCAGGAATGACGAAACGAGTTGGGTTCTTTCTCGCGATGCTGCTGGCCGGTTCCGGCGTTGCGGCGCTCGGCCAAGTCGTTCAGCCGACACCGACGCCCGATCCGCACACCTACAGCGATCCGGCGATGACCTTCACCGCCCCGGCCGGCGCGGTGCTGATCGCGCGTCAGGTTTTCGCGCTCGATGCCTTGAGCCAGGACCTTCAAACCGTCGCCGCGTGGGTGCTGCGCCCCGGTCAAGAGGACGCCCGCACCATTCAGCTTGCCATGGAATCCTATACCGGACCGCCCGATCAGTGGGAGGCGCAGTTCGAAAGCCAGACGCACAGTTCGCAAGACGGCACGCTCATCCGCGACAAGACGCCGATGACGCTCCTCAACGGGATGCCGGCCTATTTCGTCGAGGTCGCGTACGGGAGCGGTTTCGATGCCAAGAAGGAATACGCCGTCGTTTGGGCCGACGGCCAACGCGGCATCGTGCTTTCGGAAGTCACGCGGATGGGCGACACGACCTCCGACGAAGCGAAGGAGGTCCTCAAACAGGTGACGGCGGTACGCTATCCGATTGGCGAGCCGTAGCAGCAAGACCCGCGCGCAGATCGTCGAGTAAATCTTCTACGTCCTCGATGCCGACCGACAGGCGCAAGAGTCGATCGGAAATGCCGCGCCGTTCGCGTTCGCCGGCGGGGATGGACCCGTGCGTCATCCGCGCCGGGTGACAGATCAGCGACTCGACGCCGCCCAGGCTCTCGGCGAGACTGAAGTACTTCAAGCCGCTCGCGAGCGCAAGCGCGCGTTGCGCCGGGCCCGCCGGCTCGAACGAGAGCATCCCGCCGAAGCCGCTCATTTGCCGCCTCGCCAGCTCGTGCTGCGGATGGGAAGGCAGGCCCGGATAGTAGACGCGCGCCACGTCCTCGCGCGCATGGAGAAACTCGGCGATTGCCTGCGCATTGCGCGCGTGTTCGCGCATGCGCAGCGCCAGCGTCTTGGCACCGCGCATCGTCAGCCAGGCGTCGTGCGGCCCGGGCACCGCGCCGACCGCGTTTTGCGAGAATCGAATCTGATCGTGCAGCGCCGCGTCGGCGGTAATCGCGACGCCGCCGACGACGTCGCTATGGCCGCCGATGTATTTCGTCGTCGAGTGGACGACGATCTGCGCGCCGAGCGAGAGCGGTTGCTGGAAGTACGGAGTCGCAAACGTGTTGTCCACCGCGATGACCTGATCGGTTCGTCGCAGGCTCGCCAGGGCCGCGATGTCGACGAGCTTGAGCAGCGGATTGCTGGGGGTCTCGATCCAAAAGAGCTTCGTCGCCGGCCGGATTGCCGCGCGCACGGCTGCGAGATCGGTCATGTCGACGTAGGTGAACTCGAGTCCGTAGCGCTGGAGAACGCGGGCGAAGAGCCGGTACGTGCCCCCGTAGAGATCGTCGCTCACGACGACGTGATCGCCGGCGGAAAGGAGACCGAGCACGGCGGCCGTGGCGGCCATGCCGCTGGCGAAGGCGCTGCCGTAGCGCGCGCCTTCCAACGACGCTAGCTGACGCTCCAGCGCGAGACGCGTGGGATTGACCGTGCGGCTGTAGTCGAAACCTTTGTGTTCGCCCACGCGCGTCTGCGTGTAGGTCGAGGTTTGGTAGATCGGGACGATCGTCGCGCCCGTTGCCGGATCCGCCTCCTGCCCGGCGTGGATCGCTCTCGTCGAGAATCTCATGCGCGGTATCTCGTCACTCAAGCTCGTCGAAGCGCCTAACGAACGACGTCGGAGCTGGTCGAAAGGAAGCTGATGACGTCCTGACGCGTCAGCACGCCGATCGGCTCGCCGTCGTCGGTCACGACGATCGCCGGGTTCGCGAGCGTCAAAAGCTTGTACGCGCGCTCGATCTCCTCGTGCTGTTCGAGCGCCGGAAACGGCCGCGCCATCACCTCGCTGACCGGCTGATGGATGATGTCGGCATGGTCGAAAACGCTCTGCATCACGCCGATGTCGTTCACGCTGCCGACCTGCTCGCTGCCTCGCATCACGGGGAGTTGAGAGATCTCGTAGCGACGCAGAAGGTCGAGCGCGGTCTTGACCGTATCGTCGTGCTGCACGGTGATCATCGGCGGGAGCGGGGCCTTGCTTCGGAGCACGTCGCCGACCGTCGCGCGCCGCTTCGAGTCGGCGAGGAAACCGTTGGCGATCATCCAGTCGTCGTTGAAGATCTTCGACATGTAGCCGCGTCCCGAGTCGGGCAGAATGACCACGACGATCGCCTCGGCATCGAGCGTCTTGGCGAGCTTCGCCGCCGCAACGGCGGCCGTGCCGGAGGATCCGCCGACCAGGAGGCCTTCTTCGCGCGCGATGCGGCGCGCCATCAGGAACGAGTCGCGATCGGAGACGCGGACCATCTCGTCGATCACGCGCAGATCGACCGTCTCGGGCAAGTAACTCATGCCGATGCCTTCGACCGCGTACGATCGAGGAATGTCGCCCGAGTAGATCGAGCCTTCGGGATCTGCGCCGACCACGTGGATCGCAGGATTTTTCTCTTTGAGAAAACGCGCGGTTCCCGAGATCGTTCCGCCGGTGCCGATGCCGGCAACGAAGTGCGTGATCGCACCGCCGGTCTGCTCCCAGATTTCGGGACCGGTCGTGTGATAATGCGCTTCGGGATTGAAGTGATTGTGAAACTGATTCGGCTGAAAGGCGCCGGGAATCTCGGACGCGAGCCGGTTTGCGACACCGTAGTACGACTCGGGCGAGTCCGGCGGCACGTTCGTCGGCGTGATGACGACGTCGGCGCCGTAGGCGCGCAAGAGATCGATCTTCTCGCGCGACATCTTGTCCGGCATCACCAAGATGCAGCGATACCCGCGAATGGCGGCGGCCATGGCCAATCCCGTTCCCGTGTTGCCGCTCGTCGGTTCGACGATGGTGCCGCCCGGTTTGAGCAGTCCCTGACGCTCCGCGGCGTCGAGCATCGCGACGGCGGGCCGGTCCTTGACGCTGCCGCCCGGATTGACGTACTCGACCTTCGCCAATACCAGACAGGGCGCGCCGTCCACGACCTTGTTGAGCTTGACCAACGGGGTCCGGCCGATTGCTTCGAGCGCGTTTTCGAAATGGGTGAGACGCTGCGCTCGGGGCGACTGAACTGGGCCGGCCATAGGAGCGGCGGCTTCGGCGCGCCAAAGAGCTTCGCCTATGAAACGACAGGCCCGCGCGCTCTACTCGGTGACTGCGTTGCTGCTGGTCATGCAGGGCTGCAATGCCGATTCATTGCCGCCGGCGTCCGGATTCACCAGCGTCGCAGGCGTCGTCGTGGACGCGGCGACGAACGCGCCGATTGCGGGGGCGGTCATCACGATCGACACCGTCTTGACGGCGACGACCGATGCCGCGGGAAAGTTCTCGATCGACCGCGTGCCCAGCGGAATAGCCGACTACGCGGTACAGGCGACCGGATATCAGTCGATAACGTCGACGACGAACCTGGAGCCCGGTAAGCCGTCGCAGTTGAATCTCACGCTCGCCCAACAAACGGCGCACTAGGGGTCGATCGCCGGTACGCACTTGCCGGCTTTACCAGCGTTGCGCGATCGGCCACGGTCCGATCGACGATCGCCAGCACGACGTTGGCGAGCTTCTCGGGGTCGTGACGCACGTTCTCCTGTTCGCTGATCACGGCGGCGCCGACCGGCTCCACGCCCAGCGCCGCGACGCGATCGACGTCGGGCACGACCGGCATCTGTCCCTCTTGCGCGTAGGCGCCGAGCAGGCGCGACGGCGGCTCGTCGTTGATGATGACGTAATCGCATACGCGCTCGGCCGCATTGGCGAGCAGCGCCGTCACGTGGTCGGCCGCCGTCATCCCGTCGGTCTCGCCCGGCTGGGTCATCACGTTGCAAACATACATCTTGACCGCGTGCGCGTGGGCGACCTCACGCGCGATCCCGCTGACCAAGAAGTTTGGCGCCACCGACGTAAAGAGCGATCCGGGGCCCAGCACGATCGCATCGGCGTCGCGGATCGCCGCGATCACCTCCTCGAGCGGCGCGGCCGCGGGCGGATCGAAGAAGACGCGCCGGATCGGGCGCTGCGCGGCGGAGATGTTCGATTCGCCCTCGACCGTCGTACCGTCGTCGAGCTCGGCGCACAGCCGCACGACGCCCAGCGTCGCGGGAAGCACTCGCCCGGCGACGTTGAGCACGCGGCTCGACTCCTTGATCGCGCGATCGAAGTTTCCGGTAACGCCGCACATCGCCGCTAAGAAGAGATTCCCGAAGGAATGGCCGCTCAAGCCTTCGCCTTCGGTGAAGCGATAACGGAAGAGATCGGTCACGAGGGCCTCGTCGTCGGCCAGCGCGACCAGACAGTTGCGAACGTCGCCCGGGGGCAGCACGCCGAGCTCCTTTTGCAAGCGTCCGGAGGAGCCGCCGTCGTCGCTGACGGTCACGATCGCGGTCAGATTGCTCGTCCGGCGCTTGAGCCCGCGCAGCAGCGTGGAGAGGCCCGTTCCCCCGCCGATCGCGACGATCTTATAGCCTTGTTGGAGCCGCCGCCCGGCCAAGGCATCGCGGAAACCCTTGGGATTGCGTCCGCGCGCGATGCGAACGACCGCGCGCAACCACATCCAGACGCCGATCACGAGCAGCGCCGCGCCCGCAACTGCAAGGATCCACGTCAGATCGCCCGGTGAGAAGTAGTCGACCACGACGCCGTCGAGAATCTCGTTGATCTGTCCGCCGATGCCCTCGTCGATGAGCCAGCGCGTGGCCGCGTCGAGCAGGACGATCACGCCGAAGGCGGCGACGAAGATCCAACGCTTGACGCCGACCCCGGGAACGAGCCAGTAGAGCAGGCCGGAGAAGCGGTCGCGCATCAGGCTGCCCGGGCCACGTCGCGCGGCTCGAAGGCGACCTCGAGTCGAGGGTCTTCGGCGAAGCGCTGCATCAAACGTCGCGCGACGTAAACCGAACGGTGGCGTCCTCCCGTACATCCGACGCCGACCGTGAGCTGGGTCTTCCCCTCGCTGAGATAGCGCGGAAGCAAATACTCGAGCAGATCGGTGACCTTCGCGAGGAACGGCGCGAGCGCGGGGTCATGCTCGATAAATGCGCCGACGGCAGGGTCCTCACCCGTCTGCAGTGCGAGCGCCGGTTCGTAGTTCGGGTTGCGCAAAAATCGTACGTCGAAGAGGAGATCCAAATCGGTCGGCAAGCCGAACTTGAAGCCGAAGGAGACGAAGGTCACGGTCAATCGCACCGGCCGGTCCGCGAGGAACGCAGCCGCGATGCGCTCTTTGAGAGCGCCGGGCGTGAGGCTGGTCGTATCGATCACGAGGTCCGCTCGTTCGCGCAGCGGAGCAAGGACTCGCCGGTCCGCTCCAATTGCCTCGGGCAGCGAGCCCGCATGCGAAAGCGGATGACGGCGACGCGTTTCGCTGAACCGCCGTACGAGCAGCTCGTCAGCCGCATCCAAGAAGAGCAGCCGCGCGTCATGAGTCTGCGCGACACGGTCGATCGCCGCACGGGCGTCGCCGAGCTGCGCGCCGCTGCGAAGGTCGAGGGCAATGGCGACGTCGTGCAGCGCCGACCGTTCGAGCGCCGCAATCGTCGCGTCGAGCACTGCCGGCGGCAGGTGTTCGATGCAGTAAAAGCCCAAATCTTCGAAGGACTTAACCGCTTGACTCAAACCCGCACCGGAGAGGCCGGTCACGAAGACGATCCGTAGCGCCATATGAAGCTCTTTTCGCCCGAGCGTGCGAACGCCCTCATCCCCAAGCTCGAGTCCCTCGTCGAAGAGTTGCTCGCGCGACGGCGCGAGCTGGCGATTAAACTGCTCGAGTCGGACCCCGCCCTGCAGCACGCGCCGCCCCGCCGTCCGCGGATCGCGTCGGCGCGCTCGGCATTGCCGCCGCCGAAATTCGGCGAGCTCAAGCACGAGATCGGCCGGTTGATCTACCGGATCGAATCGCTGGGCTGCGTGGTCAAGGACATCGACTTGGGGCTCGTCGACTTTCCCTCGATGATCGACGACGAGCCGGTCTATCTTTGCTGGAAGCTCGGAGAGCCGCGCGTCGCCCACTGGCACGGCATCGACGAGGGCTTCAGTTCTCGAAAGGCGCTCGGCGCGTCTTAGCCCGCGGCAACTCCCGGTTCGACCGCGATGAAGTCCTCAGCGAGGCCCTGTAAGCGCACGTCGCCGAAATCGGCGGTGTAGGCACCGCTCTCGACGCCGGTGATTTCGCCCGTCTCCGGAACGTTTGCGAGCTGCGGGATTCGCGATCGAATTTCGTCGGGAATGCGCACGCGATCGCCGATCGCAAGCGTTCCTTGATCGAACAGCGCGTTGAGATTCTCGAGCAGCATGGTCAGCGGAATTCCGTAGTCGTCGCTGATCGCGCCGATCGTATGCGATTCGCTGATCGCGCAGTTCGAACAGCCGCCGAGATGGAACCGCGCGAAGACGCGGCGGGCGCCCGCATGCAGCTTGAAGGCCTCGTCCACGGTCATCTCGGGGGTAAAATACTGCTTGCTCATCGATTGGGCTCCTTCGCTACAAGGCGCCCCACGCCCCATCGGTTGCGCGCACTCCCCTCGTTGCTCTGAGACCCTCTCACCCCCGAGCCGTGAGCCAGCGCGCAGTGCGGAGCACGCCTGTAAGCCGGATTCTGTGCCCCCTTGCGTGGGCGATGACCATCTCTCTGGGGCGCGCGTTACCGGGCGCCTCGATGCGACGTAGCTCGTTCGGACGGGCCGTCCGTTGGTCGAGCGGTCTTGCTTCAGGTGGGGTTTACCCGAGCCTGCGTCGCCGCAGCGCTCCGTGAGCTCTTACCTCACGATTTCACCCTTACCTCAAACGATGCAACTTTATTGAGGCGGTATGTTTCTGTGGCACTTTCCTTCGAGTCGCCCCGACAGGACGTTATCCTGCACCCTGCCCTGTGAAGCCCGGACTTTCCTCACCCCGGCTGCGATGCCGAAGCGCGGTCATCCAGCGTACTCCGCGCGGCTAGTATACCACCGGGCGATGATTTCGGCCGCATCCACCAGGCGCGGTCCCGGCCGGCTCAAATACGCGTTCCCGTCGAGCGGCAAGATGCGACCGTTGCGGCGCGCGGCCAGCGATCGCCATTGCGCCACGCGATCGAGCTGGGCAACGGCCGCTTTGGTTTTCGCGAGATCGAAACCGCACGGTGCGACGATCACGGCCTGCGGATCGGCCTGTGCGATCGCGCTCCATTCGAGGCGCTGCGAATTCGCGCCCGGATTCGCCAAGATCGGAGCGCCGCCGGCAATTTCTATAAGCTCGGGAATCCAATGACCCGCGCTCATCGGCGGATCCGTCCACTCGAGCACGAGCGTTCGCTCCTTGTCACCGCGAGCGGCGTCAGCCGGAGCGAAGTCGAAGGGCGACCGGCAGCGTAGCGCGTTGATGCGAGCCGCCAGGCTTGCGACGGCGGCCGCAGCTTCCGGCGCGTGTGCCGTAAGATCGCCAAGGAGTGTGATGTTTGCGAAGACGTCGCTCAAGGACGCCGGCTCGAGCGAAACGACCCGAGGGTCCGAACGCAGCCGCTTCGCCGCCTCCGCGACGAGGTCGTAGGAAACGGCGCAGACGGGGCAGAGCTCCTGCGTAACGATCAAGTCCGGCGCCAGCCGTTCGAGCAGTGCGGCGTCGAGATGGTACAGACTCGATCCCGCGTGCATCGTGTTACGCACGTGACGGTCGATGTGCGCGGGCGTCGAAAAAGCGGGTCCCGAGGCGCGCGTGAGCTTCGGTAACGCCGTCACCTCGGGCGGGTAATCGCACTCATGCGTTACGCCGGCGACGTCCCCGCCCGCGCCGATGAGGAAGAGCATCTCGGTCGCGCTGGGCAGTAAGCTAACGACTCTCATCTCGTAAAAAACGCAACTTCGGGGTTGCGTAAGGCGGCCCTCCATGGTATGCTGATCTGCAACTGGGAGGTTGCGTATGATCTCTTCGACCGATCGAATCGAAAAAGAGCTGCTCCTTGGTGCGCCGTTGGAGCGTGTCTGGCGAGCGATCAGCGACGCGGCTGCCTTCGGGACGTGGTTCGGCATGGAACTCGACGGCCCGTTCCAGCCGGGGGCAACGATCATCGGTCGCATCAGACCGACCGGCGTCGATCCGGTGGTGGCGCAAGCGCAGCAGAAGTACGCGGGAACGGCCATAACCTTGGTGATCGACCGCGTCGAGCCGATGCGTCTGCTATCGTACCGCTGGCATCCGCACGCACTCGACCCAAAGGTCGACTACGCGGCCGAGCCGGCCACGCTCGTGACCTTTACGCTCGAACCGGTCGACGGCGGAACCCTGCTGCGCATCGTCGAGTCGGGCTTCGATTCGATTCCCGTGGCGCGCCGGGTCGAGGCGTTCGAGGCGAACGATAGAGGCTGGAGCATGCAGGTGCGGCTCGTCGAAAAGTATCTGTCGCAACATCCGTGAAGCTTGCCCCGGTCCTCGCCGCGCTTGGCGACGAATCTCGGCTGCAGCTCGTCAGCAAGCTCTGCCGGCACGGCCCTCAATCGATCACCAAGCTGAGCGAGGGCGCCGCGATCTCCCGCCAAGGCGTCACGAAGCATTTGCACGCGCTGCGCAGCGCGGGACTCGTGCGCTCCGAACGTCGTGGCCGGGAACGCATCTGGAGGTTGGAGCCCAAGCGCTTGAGCGACGTGCAAAGCCACTTGGCCCAGATTTCACGTCAGTGGGACGACGCGCTCGCGCGGCTCAAGACCGCGGTCGAAGAGTAGCCGAACCGCCCGGGCAAGGCAACGGATTCCGTCGTGGCGCTGGTCGCTTTCTTGCGTGGGGTCAACGTCGGTGGACACCGGCGATTTCGTCCGAGTCTCCTCGCCGGGCAACTCGCCGGCCACGGCGTCGTCAACGTGGGCGCGACGGGACTTCTGGTCGCGCGCGAACCCGGTTCGCGGGAGAGCTTCCAAACCGATCTGCTGCGCCTGCTGCCGTTTGAAACGGACGTCGTCATCTGCAAGGATCGTGAGTTGATCGACTTGCACGCGAGCGACCCGTTCGGTTCGGTCCGGCTCCGGCCGGATCTCGTTCGATTCGTGAGCGTCTTGATCGGGCCGGCCGGTCGCCGCTTGCCGCCGATGCCGTTGACGATTCCCGCGCGCGGGCAGTGGTACGTGCGCATTATCGGACGCCACAAGCGTTTCGTCTTCGGAACGTATCGGCGGCACATGAAGACGATCCGTTACCTGGGCCGGCTCGAGAAAGCGCTTGGAGCGCGGGTCACTATTCGGAACTGGAACACGATTCTCACCGTCATGCGAATCCTGGAATCGGAATGAGAACGGCGGATCACTCTCCCTGAGCCAGCGAATAGCCGCGCTCGCCGTCGAACGTATAGAGGCCTTCCGTCTTGATGACGTCGAATCCGGCGCGTTGCGCTGCAGAGAGCAGTTGCACGACGTGTTCGGCGGTAAACGCCGCGCCGTTGCCTTCGAAGCGGCAGCACCAGTGGTCGCTCCAATAGGTGTCGGGGTTTCCCTGCGGCCAGACTTTCGTGCCACGATTGCTGATGGTGGTCAGCTTGACGCCGTCGACGTCGAATTGATTCATGGCGGCGGCGATCTCATCCGGATTGCCGTCGCGCCGATCGACGAAGAGATCGACACCGGTGCGCTGCTTCGCCGCCGGGTCGCCGCCGGGCCGGATCGCCAGATTCATGTGCGCCCCTTTGTCGTACTCGATCGGCTTGAGATGCTCGGGTTTGCAACCGAGCCGTACGATCACGGCGTCCGCGAACTCCTTGGTGCCGACCTTCTCGCGCGACGTTCCTTCCTTGAAGATATCGTACGTGTGGACGCCGTCTTCGATGGTTCGAAGCCACGCGTTATGGATGCGCTCCGCGGCGTCGGCTTGCCCGATATGGACCAGCATCAAGATCGCTCCGTGCAGCAGGCCCGACGGATTGGCGAGATTTTGGCCGGCGCGTCGAGGCGCCGAGCCGTGAATCGCCTCGAACATCGAGCAATGATCGCCGATGTTTGCCGAGCCCGCCAGCCCTACCGAGCCCGTGATCTGCGCGGCCACGTCGGAAAGCACGTCGCCGTAGAGATTGGGCATGACGATGACGTCGAAGGCTTCGGGAGTATCGGCCATCTTCGCGGCGCCGATGTCGACGATCCAGTGCTCGTGCTCGATCTCGGGATACTCAGGCGCGATTTCGTCGAACGTCCGATGAAACAGACCGTCCGTGATCTTCATGATGTTGTCTTTGGTGAAGCACGTGACTTTCTTGCGCTTGTTGGCGCGCGCGTACTCGAATGCGTAGCGAACGATCCGCTTGCTTCCGGGCCCGGAGATCAGCTTCAGGCATTGAGTGACTTGGTTCGTCTGGCGATGCTCGATGCCGCCGTAAACGTCCTCTTCGTTTTCGCGCACGATGACGACGTCCATGTTTGGGTGTTTCGTGGCGATGTACGGATGAAGCGACGTGCACGGACGGACGTTGGCATACATGCCCAGCGTCTTGCGCACCGTGACGTTGAGGCTTTTGAAACCGCCGCCCTGAGGCGTGGTGATCGGCGCCTTCAGGAAGACCTTCGTGCGTCGCAGCGACTCCCAGGATGCGGGCTCGATGCCGTTGGACAGACCCTTTTTGTAGATCGATTCGCCGATCTCGATGCGCTCCAATTCCAGGCGAGCGCCGCCCGCGTCCAGGATGCGCAGCGTCGCGGTCATGATCTCGGGCCCGATCCCGTCGCCGTAGGCGACCGTTACGGGCGTCACGCGGACACGCAGCGGAATTTCGCGTACATGTACGGATAGTCGTCGTAGAACCAGTTCCGGAACGAGCGCCGGACGAGTCCGCGCGCGGTGACCGGGGACGCGCCTTTCAAGACGTAATGCCGCCCGTCGAAGAAATCGGCCGAATACTGCGGATACGAAGCCATTGGCGCGAAGCCGGGGAATGGCGCAAAGGGCGTCGAGGTCCATTCCCAGCCGTTGCCGGCGAGATCGGCAACGCCCCAGGCGCTCTCTCCGGCCGGGTGCGCGTCGACCGGTTCGGGGTCGTAGCGCTCGAATCCAAAGTTTCCATGGCGCGCGTCGGGGCGCTCATCGCCCCACGGAAACGCGCGCTCCTCGCCCGACGGCGTGCCGAATGCGGCGCGATGGTACTCGGCTTCGCTGGGCAACCGCATTCCTAACGCGCGGGCGTAGGTGCGCGCCTGTTGATGCGTGACGTAGACCGGCCAGGACTGCGGGAGCGGAATTTCTTCAAAAAGGAGGCGCAGCCACCACTCGCCGTTGCGTTCGTGCCAAAAGAGCGGAACGGGACCGCCTTGCGCGACGTACCGCTTCCACTCGCCGTTGGTGACCGGATAGCGCGCGATTTCGAACCCCGCAACGTCGACCTCGACGCGTTGGAACTCGTTGTCCCAACCGAAGGTCAACGCATCGGCATCGGCGCCGAGCGTCGCCGTCCCCGCGGCGACGCGGCGTGGCGGTACCGGCAGGAGCGCGCGGTCCTCGTGGCGCCCGACGATCCGCTGCTTGCGCTCGTAGGGGAGTTGATGGACGATGTACATGAGGGTCTCTTGATGCATCTGCTCGTGCTCGAGAAGCGTGTATGCCGCCTGCGCGCGCACGAGCCGCGGCACGCGCGAATCCTCGATCGCAGCGTATTCGAGTGCCCGCTCGATGCGCTCATCGCACTGCGCGGCGAAGGTGGCGACCGCGTCCCGGGCGGGCCACGCCGGGCGGTCGTGCCGCCGCGCCTCGTCCATCGACGCGGGATCGATGCCCCGTTCGAAGAGACGCTCCAGATCCGGGTCGACCGAAGCCTCCCCCAAACCGCGAACGTTGAGCGTCAAGAAGCTGAACGCCGGAACGTGCCCTTCGTAGAACGCGAAGGGATGGCGTAGCGGAATGGGGCGATCGTAAAACGCGCGCTCGTCGATCAATGAAAAGAGCGTCGCGGTGAGCGCGCGATTTCGGCGGTACCAGGTCAGCATGTTCGCCCGATCGAGCGTAATGCCGGCGATTATAGCGTGCCTCGCTTCTCTTGCTCGCGCTCGATGGAAACGAAGAGCGCCTTGAAGTTGCCTTTGCCGAACGATAGGCTGCCCTTGCGCTGAATGATCTCGAAGAAGACGGTCGGACGGTCTTGCAGCGGCTTGGTGAAAATCTGCAACATGTAGCCCATGTCGTCGCGGTCCACTAAAATTCGCAGATCGCGTAGCGTTTCGAGCGCCTCGTCGATCTTTCCGACGCGCTCGGCGAGCATCTCGTAGTAGCTGTCGGGCGTATCGAGGAACTCGACGCCGTTGGCTTTGAGCGCTCGTATCGTCGCGGCGATGTCGTCGGTCCGGATCGCCATGTGTTGAACGCCGGCTCCCCGGTAGAACTCGAGATACTCCTCGATTTGCGATTTTTTCTTGCCTTGGGCCGGCTCGTTGATCGGGAACTTGACGCGGTGCCGGGGATCGGTCATCACCTTCGAGCGCAGCGCCGTGTATTCGGTGGAAATGTCCGTATCGTCGAACGAAACGAGCTGCGAAAAGCCGAATACACGTCCGTAAAAGTCGCCCCACACGTCCATTTCGCCCCAGCCGACGTTGCCCACGCAGTGATCGATGAACTGCAGCCCGGGCTTGACCGCCGCCGCGAGGGTCTTGCGCTCTTCGACGAATCCCGGGGCGAAGATCCCGCGGTATCCGTCGCGTTGAATGAACGAATGGACGGTCTCGCCGTAGGTCGCGATGGTCGCCGCGATCAGCCGCCCGTTCGAATCGTCGAGCACCGACGGCTCGCGCACGACCCGCGCGCCGCCGCGCACGGCCATCTCGAAGGCGGCCTGGGCATCCTCGACGAGGATGGCGATGTCTTTGACGCCGTCTCCGTGGAGCATGACGTGACGCGCAATCTCGTCATCCGGGACGAGGCTGGCGGTGAGCACGAAGCGGATCTTGTTCTGCTCGAGCAGGTAACTCACGCGGCCGGGCACGCCCGTTTCGGGCCCGGCGTAGGCGATTTGGTCGAAGCCGAAGGCCGACATGTAGTAATGGGCCGCCTGTTTGGCGTTCCCAACGTAGAACTCGACGTAATCCCAGTCGATCTGCGCCAGGGGATTGCTGCGCGCCTCGGTCGCGGTGCTCATGCGACCGACTTGGCGAAGCCTCGCGACCGGCCCTGTCGAAGTGGAGGCCCGGACCATGGCGACGTTTACGACAATTCGACCCCCGGTTCGCGCGGCGTTTCGCGCGCTCGTCGATTATGCCGGCCTCTTTCCGCCGGCCGAGCTGCCGCTTGCGCAAGCAGCACGCGAGTACCAAGCAGCGCGTGGCGGGCCGCACGCCTGGATGCTTGGGCGTTTCATCGTTCCGGCGCCGCTGCTCGAAGCGGCCGCCGCCTCCTTTGCCGGACCCTTCTCGGTCATCGTCGAGCCCACCGCGGACGCTTTTCACGACGTCGCGCTCCTGCGCGCGCGGATTCCCGCGGTGGAAGCACTCGAAATCCCGCTGAAAACGAGCGTTTCTGCGATGCGCGAGCGTCTCTCGCGCGACGAAGTGCTCAACGTGCTCGGCGCGCTGGAAGCCGATTTGACCGTCTGCGGGCTTCGCGAGCTGCCGGCATTCGTTGAAATCCCCCGAGCGGCGCCGTGGTGGAATCTTTTGCCCGAGACGATGGATGCGCTTGCGCGTTTCCGGTTTGCGGCGAAGCTCCGTTGCGGCGGCGTAACCGCGCAGGCGTTTCCCAGCGTCGCGGACGTTGCGGCCTTCGTCGGAGCTGCCGCCGGCGCGAACGTCGCTTTCAAGGCGACCGCGGGATTGCACCATCCGGTGCGCCGCCGCGATGCGCTCACGGGCTTCACGATGCACGGCTTTCTCAATCTCATCGTCGCGGCCGCCCTTGCCTCGCGCGGGCAAGACGAGCCGCTCGCACAGGCTCTCTCCGAGGAAGAGCCCGGCGCGTTCGTTTTCGACGACGACTCGTTGAGTTGGCGCGGCCGGCGGATAGCTCTCGCCGAGTTGCGCCGCTCCCGCGACGACGTCTTTTCGAGCTACGGAAGCTGCAGCTTTGCCGAGCCGGTCGAGGATCTGGCTGCGCTCGGATTGCTTCCCGCGCAATGACCGCCGCGAGCGATACGACCGCCGCCCAGTTGGAATCGTGGGTGCCCGTGGTCAACGGCAGCGACTTTCCAATTCAAAATCTTCCGTTCGGCGTTTTCGTACATGCGGGGCGGCCGCCGCGGATCGGCGTCGCGATCGGGCAGATGGTCCTCGACTGCGCCGCGGTCGCGCGCGCCGGCTTCTTGGACGACTGCTGCGAGCCCGGGCTCGTGCAGGCGGCTCGACTCAATGCGCTGCTCGCGGCGGGACGACCCGCGTGGCTCCGGCTGCGCGAGCGCCTCTCGCGGCTGCTGCGTGAGGGCGGCGATTCCCGCTTGCGCGACGCGGGCGCCGAACATTTCCTCATACCTCAAGCATCGGTGCA
>JASHOM010000150.1 GCA_030041115.1 Vulcanimicrobiota bacterium
TCTTCATCGCAGCCGCGTCGGCGGGATCGCGGAAATCCTTCACGCGCTCGTTCTGGAAAGGAGCGACCTCCGTCGCCGGCTTCGTCACTGTCGTCGTCATGTTGCTCATTCTACCATCCTTGATTCCACTCGAGGACCGCAAGGTGGCAACCGGCGGCGTGAGGGGCTCGCTTGCTGCGGCGCGAAGTCCTCGGCATGACGCAACTTCTCGCCGTCGCGATCGCCGCATTCTTTTTGGGCGTCGGAATGGCGGGAGAACCGTTTGCGCCGCTGCATGCCCTGCTCGCGATCACGATTCTGCTGCTGATCGCCGCGGCGCTCGATCGCCGCCGCTCGCCGCTGATTGCCTTTCTCTTTGGGATAGCCGGCGTATTGCTCACCTGCTATCTGCAGCACGGCGAAATTTATCCCGGCACGGGCGTCGTCGGTCTCGGTTTGGGAGGTCTCGCTGCCTCGACGCTCGGAAGGCGGACCGCGCCGGTCGCGGTCGCGGTGCTGGGCACGATCGTCGGAACCGGCTTGTTCTTCCTTCTATAGGGCGGCCTTCGCGGGATTGCCCGCGCCGCGCCGCAGCGCCGCAACGAGCGCCTTGGGATCCGCCGCGCGCATCAGCGCCTCACCGATCAAAAATCCCCGGCCGCCGGCCGCGCGCAGCCGCGCGACGTCGGAGGCATCACGCATCCCGCTCTCGCTGATCGCAAAGATGCCGGCGGGAACCTTCGGCAACAGGTGCTCGCTCACCGCAAGGTCCGTTTCGAGCGTTCGCAGGTTGCGATTGTTGATGCCGACGAGCTGCGCTCCCGCGTCGATCGCTCGCCGTAATTCGACCTCGTCGTGCGCCTCGGCGAGCACGTCCAGGGCGTATGCCGCCGCTTCATCCATCGACTCGCGCAGCGTCGCGTCGTCCATCCCGCCGACGATGAGCAGCACGCAATCCGCGCCGTACGCGGCCGACTGCGCGATCTGATAGCGCGTCCACATGAAATCTTTGCGCAGCACCGGTCGCGGGGCGGCCGCCCGCACCTCGTCCAAGTACGAAAGCTCTCCCAGGAAATGATCTCGTTCGGTCAGGACGCTGATCGCATCGCAGCCCGCCGCGTCATAGGCGCGAGCGATGGCGCCGGGATCGAAACTGCGCGCTAGAAGTCCGCTCGACGGCGAGGCTCGCTTGATCTCGGCGACGATCGCGCCGCCGGGCGCGCGTTTGAGCGCGTCGAGAAAGCCGCGGCGTTCCTTTCTGCGCGAAAGCGCGCGCTCGCGTAGGGCGTCATACGACTCGCGTGCTTGTTCCTGCTCGAGCGCCGCAGCCTTCGCCGCGTAAATGCTTTGGAGCGTGTCCTTCACGTCGGCGTCGGCGAGGGCGACGTCGAAGGCGTGATCGACGGCGTCGGCGTCGGTACCGGTGCGGGCCCCACCGTGACCGTGGAGCCGGTCGCGTCGCGATAGATCGTCACGTTCTTTCCCGACGCGCCCGAGCCGAAGTGAATCGTGCGCGCGTACTCGCCGAAACGATTCGCCTTCTGTTCATTCGGATTCCACGTATCGTCGAGCGCGCTAACGGTTTCGAAGCGGCGCGTGATCAGAATCTCGCTGAGGTGAGCGCCGATGAAGACGTTGCCGCCGGTCGAGCCGCCGGCACCGCCGCCGAAGTCCACCGCACCGCGCAGCGAGTTGGCAATGATCGGTTTGAAGGCATCGGCGAATGCGTACTCACCGCGCTCGAAATGCTCGCCCGAAGCGGTGACGTCCACGCTTCCGTCGGTTAGGATGTCGACGACTTTCGCACCGATCGTGCTGTCGCTCGTGGCGTGGCTCAAGGTGATCGACGGAGCCCCGCTGTACGGCGTCGGACTGCCGTATGGGCTGCTGTACGGCGAAGGAGTTGCCGAGGGAAGCGCCACGGAAAAGGCGCCGATTCCAAAATCATTGCCACGGATGAGGCACGAGCTGCACGTCAAGGAACCGCCGGGGACGATAACGGCGTCGACGTTGCGCAATGACGACCTCACTCCCGCACCGAAGCTCGACGTCGCAGCAGCGGCCGTACCGATGTCGTCGAGCGAAGCATAAAAAGCGTTCGAACCCGGCAGCGAGATCTTCGAGGCTCCGACGTAAACGTCGGTGATCGTTACGCTCGCGGGGGGCACGACCTCGAGAGTGGCGTAGGCGGTATGACGCGCGGCGTGGACGAGCTGCTCGAAGATCGTATCTTCGCCGAGGCCGTCGACGAACGTGCCCTTCTGCGGCCCCGAGCCGAAGTTCGCTCCGCTCAGCGAAACGCCGGTCGGTATGACGATTGGAAATTTCTCGCCGTTCGCGGCGTCGTAATCGCCGCTCGCCATGTAAATGGTGACGCCGCTGGGGGAAAGTGATTTTGCCGACTCAAGCACCTCGACGGCCTTGGTCAAGGTCCGATACGGCTTCTCCATGCTCCCGTTCCCCGACGTGTCGCTTCCGGTTTTCGCGTCCACGTAGATTGCCGTTATCGGCGTTATCGTCGGAGGGACCGGGCCCGCGTGACCCCAGCGCGTGCAGGCCGTGCCGCTCACGACGCCCGCAACGGCCAACGCCGCAACGACTGCAAAGAAGAACCGCGCCACCCAGCGGTTTGGCATCGCGCACCCCTTTGCCGCGCCGCCGTCCGGCACCTCGGGGAGTCGCGCCGCGCGCTCCTGAAGAGATGAAACGATGGTTAAGAAGCCCGTGCGCGCCGTCATCGGAGCAATCGAGGCGAGCGCCGCCCG
>JASHOM010000012.1 GCA_030041115.1 Vulcanimicrobiota bacterium
GAGCGCGCCGATCGATCCCGTCGGTTCGCGATCGAAGACCGGCGTCCACGTCCGCCCGGCGTCTCGGGTCTTCCAGACACCGCCGTTGACCGCGCCGATATAAAAGACGTTCGGTTCGGTCGCGACGCCGTCGAGCGCGACGGTGCGTCCGCCGCGCATCGGTCCCACGAACCGCCAATGCATCGCCCCGTACAGCGAAGGCGACACCCGCTGCAGGCGTCCATCGCCGGCGCCGGCGCCTCCCAGGAGCACTGCGAACGCTCCGGCGAGAGCTGCGCCTTTCAAAGCCGCTTCCCGTTGCGCCGGCGCCCGTGGCGCTTCGGCTGGAAAGCCGGACCCGGTTTCCACGTCGTCTTGCGCGGCAGCGACTCGTCGACGTCATCGCAACCGATCGGCGTGAAATCGCGGCAGTCGTCCGGGCGCGCCGCGTAAATGCCGCAGTAGTGACGCCCGCTGCGCGCGCCCATCAGAAAGACGCACTTGTCGGCGATGTCGTCGCCGACCTTGCGCAACCAGCCGACGTGGTAGCCGTCGGCCGAGGGGCGTTGGACGACGTAGCGGCGCAGCGTCTCGTCGTAGCTCATGCCGAGATGATCGGCGATGCGCTGGACGTCGGCTTTACTCACGAATGGCTCGTAGCCGCTACAGCACTCGGCACAACCCGGCGGACAGCCGACGTTCTCCGGCATGTCTTTCAAATGCCCGCGGGCCAGCTCGATGACGCGGCCAACCGCCGCGACGAAGACCGGATCGTCGTTGTATTTGTAAACCCATTCGCGCCGGCTGATCTCGTTCATATTGTAATAGCGCGTCGTTTTCTCGTCGAACTCGATGGTGACGTGCTCTTCGTCGATCTCGATTCGGTTGACGTGCTGGAGTGGCCGAGCGTCGAGAAGCTCCGGATGCGTCGGCTGCCCCGTCCGGCGCGAGTACTTCTGTAAATTGATGAGGTCGATGGTATCCATAGCGAAGCATCGATTCCCTCGGCTTGCGGGTACGGCCTCTGCAAAGAGCCAAAGATAGCGCTCATGCAAACGGCCATCGGCGTCGATCTTGGCGGCTCGCACGTCACCGCCGCAGTCGTCACGGAGGACGGGGCGATCCACCGCCAGCATGAAGAGGACCTCGAAGACCTTCGATTCGAGGCGGTCATCGCGGCGCTCGACGCAACGATCGGGCTGGCGCTCAAAGAGGCCGGCGACGTCGTCGGCATCGGCATCGGCTCGCCCGGGAACATCGATGCGGCCAGCGGCGCCGTACTCTACAGTCCGAACTTCGGCTGGGAAAACGCGCCGCTCGGCGAGTCCCTTCGTCAGAAGTTCGGCCGCCCGGTTTTCGTCGCCAACGACGCGCGCTGCGCGACGCTGGGCGAATACACGTTTGGAACGGGCAAGCGCACCAAAGACTTTGTGTTGCTGACGCTGGGCACCGGTATCGGCGGCGGCATCGTCGCGCGAGGCGAGTTGCTGCTTGGTAACCGCTGGGGCGCCGGAGAGATCGGCCACCATCAAATCAGGCCGGCCGACGGCTTCGTCTGCACCTGCGGCAAGATCGGCTGCTTCGAAGCGCAGGCGTCCGGGACGGGACTCATCCGTCACGCCTTTGCGCTCGCGCCGTCCTTCCCGCGGAGCACGCTGCTCGACGTCGCCCGCGACAAGCTCAGTTCGAAGAAAATCCGGCGCGCCGCCCAAGCCGGGGACGGGCATGCATTGGCGGCGTGGAAGAATTTCGCCGCCGATCTTTCGATCGGGCTGGCGAACGCCATCGCCTTCGTCAATCCGCAGAAGATTGCGCTGGGAGGCGGCGTTTCGAGCGCCGGCGATTTCATGCTCGACTCGATACGTCCGCAAGTCGATCTGTTGACGACGATGGTTCCGCGAGGGACCACCGAGATCGTGGTTGCCGCGTTGGGGAACGACGCGGGGCAAGTCGGTGCGGCGACGATGGCGCTGCGCGGAGGCCTGACGACCGGTGCGAGCGTTGCGGCATAGAAGCGTCTGGGCTGCCCTGCTTTTGGCGCCGGTCGCGCTCTTCTCGGTGCCGGCCGCACTGCCGGTCCGTTCGCAGAGCGGCGATCAGATTCACAAGATTCGCCACGTCGTCATCATCATGCAAGAGAACCGCTCGTTCGATTCGTACTTCGGGACGTTTCCCGGCGCAGACGGAATTCCGATGCGCGACGGCGTGCCGACCGTGTGCGCGCCCGATCCGCGAACCGGCGAGTGCATCCGGCCGTATTACGATTCCGACGATCTCAATCGTGGCGGTCCGCACACCGCCCAAGCCGCCGTCGACGACATCAATGGCGGTAAGATGAACGGTTTCATCGCGTCCGCGGAGAGCGCGCGCCGCGTCTGTCGCGACCCCAACTCGCCCAACTGCGCCGGCACTCTCGAGGTGATGGGCTATCACGACGGCCGCGATCTGCCGAACTATTGGAAGTACGCGCGCGACTTCGTGCTGCAGGATCACCTCTTTGAGCCCAACGCCTCGTGGAGCTTGCCGCAGCATCTGTTCATGGTCTCCGAGTGGTCCGCTTCGTGCGCTCGAATCGGCGATCCGATGAGCTGCGTCAACGAGTTGCAGCTTCCCGACTACCCACCCGATTTTGATCCGCGCAACGCGCGCGCGCATCCGCCGGGCCGACCGGATTACGCCTGGACCGACCTGACCTACCTGCTGCACGCCCACCACGTGAGTTGGGGGTACTACGTGATGGCCGGTACCGAGCCGGACTGCGCGAACGATCAAGCGTCGTGCGCGCCCGTTCCGCAACGCGCGAAGACGCCCGGCATCTGGAATCCGCTGCCGTTCTTCGATACGGTCAAACGCGACGGCGAGCTGGGAAACATTCGCGATCTTCGCGATTTCTACGTGGATGTGCGCAGCGGAAACTTGCCCAGCGTCGTTTGGATCACGCCTGCGGCGCCGTATAGCGAGCACCCGCCGGCGCTCTTGAGCCGCGGTCAAGCCTACGTCACCGGATTGATCGATGCGATCATGCGCGGACCTCAATGGAAGAGTACGGCGATCTTTCTGAGTTGGGACGATTGGGGCGGCTTCTACGACCACGTTCAGCCCCCGCGCGTCGACGAGAACGGCTACGGCATCCGGGTCCCCGGAATCGTCATCAGTCCCTACGCGCGCCGCGGTTTCATCGATCACCAAACGCTCAGCCACGACGCCTACGTCAAATTCATCGAGGACGACTTTCTCGGTGGCGAACGCATCGACCCAAAGACGGACGGTCGCCCTGACCGCCGTCCGACGATTCGTGAAACGGTGCCGATCCTGGGCGATCTTCGTTCCGACTTCGATTTTCACCAAGTGCCGCGCCCGCCCGAGATCTTGCCGGGCGGGATGGTCTGGAACGGCTCTTCCGCGCAGTAGCGCGAGTTGGTAGGAGGAATTTGATGCGTACGGCTATCGGGTGTTCTCTGGTTATCGGTCTGCTGGCCGGCTGCGTAGGATCGCAGATCGTGCCGAGCTCGACGGGCGGGGTTCCGGCATGGGAAGCCACGCACGCGGCGCGTCGCGCCTGTCCCCACGCGCCGCGTGGCCGAGCCGAATGCCTCGCGCTCATCGAGTCTGCGCGCGTCAACCCGTTGGTCGCGGGCTGGACTCCCGCAGCGTTTCAAGCGCGGTACAAGCTGCCGTCGGGATCGAAGGGCGCCGGCCAAGTCGTCGCGATCGTCGATGCGTACGACAATCCGGACGTTGCCTCGGATCTCGCGCAATACCGCTCCGAATTCAATCTCGGAACGGCCGAGTTCTACAAATACAATCAGGACGGCGATCAAGGCGGCTATCCGGCCGGCAGCCAGGGCTGGGGCGTCGAGATCGATCTCGACGCCGAGATGGTTTCGGCAACCTGTCCGCAGTGCACGATCTATCTCGTCGAGGCGAACAGCTCCGACGGCAGCGATCTCGAGGCCGCCGAAGTGGAGGCCGTCAAGCTCGGCGCGCACATCGTGACCAATAGCTGGATCTGTTACGACTCGATCAGCTGCGTCGACTCCCGCGACTTCGCCCACAAGGGCGTCGAGTATCTCGCCGCGACCGGCGACGAAGGGTACGACGAACCCGGAGCTCCGTCGGCATTCGACAGCGTCGCAGCGATCGGAGGCACCGTCCTTTCCCAATGCGGATCGCAATACTGCGAGACCCCCTGGGCGGACGCCGGCGGCGGCTGCGACACGGGCGTGAAGAAGCCCAAGTGGCAGCACGACAAGGTTTGTGCGGGCCGCGCGGCCGCCGACGCTTCGGCCGTGGCCTGGAACGTTGCGGAGTATGACAGCTACGGTGAATCCGGTTGGTTCGAGGTCGGCGGGACCAGCGTCGCGGCGCCCTTACTCGCCGGCGTCTTCGGGCTCGCGGGTAACGCGGCGCGGCAAGAAGGCGGGCGCACGTTCTGGCAGAGAGCCCATCACGCAGACCTCTATGATATTTGCTCGCCGTGCTTGTTCAAGACGTACGGATACCAAACGGGCTGGGGTTCGCCCGATGGCTTGGGTGCATTTTGAAAGTGCGTCCGAGCTTGCGCGATCAAACCGCTGCGGCGGTTTGCAGGCGCAAGCCCGAAAAGTCGTCCTGCGTGGGGATCGTGCCGCTTTCCGCGATTGCGGCGATGAGAGCGGCGATGCGTCGCGAGCTGCGGCGAGGGGCAACGATCTCCTGATTGTGGCGGATGGCGGTCAAGCGTTCGGGCGCGCAAATGAGGCCGCGAACGGCCGCGACGACGGTCGAGGCGCCATGCAGCGCGATCAGGCCCAACCCGTTGTGGCGCACGAAATCGACGTTGCCGCGCTCTTGACCCGGGACGAAATCGTAGACGACGACCGGCAACTGCGCGGCGTTAGCTTCAGCGAGCGTTCCGGGGCCGGCCTTGGTCACCAGGAGGTCGACGGCCCGGAAATACTCGGGAATTTTGTCGGTGAAACCGAGAACGTGCATCGGCGTCGGCAGGCTCGCCGAGAGTTCGCCGAGCTTCTGCGCGAGCGGTTCGTTGCGCCCGCAAACGACGACGAGCTCGATGGGAAGGCTCGCGCGGGCGAGCGCGAGGGCCGTTGAAAGGAGCTTGCCTCCCCCCTCGCCGCCCGCCATCAGCATGACGGCCGGCGTTTCCGGGGGCAGGTCCAGTTGCGCGCGCAGGTCGGACCTGGTGCCGGTGACGTCGTCGAACTTCGGGTGGATAGGATGCCCCAGCAAGCGCAGGCGACCCGGCGGGACGCCCCGCGAGAGTGCTCGCTGGTAAACCTCGCGCGCAGGGACGACGACCGCATCGGCCTCCGGAACCAGCCACGATTCGTGGACGTTGCCGAGGTCGGTGATGACCGTCACGACCGGAACGTCTTGCATGTGAGCGTCGTCGCGCGCTCGCAGCGCGGCGTGATTGAGCAGCGGATGAACCGAAACGATCACGTCGGGCTGATACGAGATGAAGAGGTCGCGCAGGCGCTCGCGGTAGAGCGGCTCGCAGAAGCGAACCAGCGCGCGATAGCGGCGCCTTCCGTTCGTCGCATGATAGAGCGCCCCATAAATGGGTGGCGCGTAGCGCAGCGCCATGCTGTAGCCCAGCCCGAGCTGCGTGAGGGGGAAGGCACAGTGCGCCGCGACGTCTTCGATCCGGGGCTCGTAGGTCGCCGGCCGCTTGATCTCGTCCAGGGCGGCGGCGATTGCATTGGCGGCGCTGCGGTGCCCGCCGCCGGTATCCGAGATCAACAGAAGCGCCCGTTTGGTCATTCGCTCTCCCGATTAGGCCCTGGCCGACGCCCTCCTCGTCGCGCGCCTGCCGGCATTGCGCGCCCTGCGGCTCGTACGAGCGAGCCTCGCCAAGAGCGCCCGAGCCGGCGCATCGTAAAAGCGGAAGATATCGCCAAACTCGATATCGGGGTTTCGGTGGTGCCCATCGTGGTCCTCGGGGAGCACGATTCCCACCGGCCGCAGGAGGCTGCGGACCCGGGCGGGCGTATGCCATCCAAGCTCGCTTGTATGGCGCCACCAGACGTGAAGCTGCCCCAAGACCAGGCCGGCGAGAGCGCCCGGCCAGGAAAGGCGCCAGAGCAGCGCCGCAACGGCAAGGTAGGGCGCCGCCCCGAGAAAGCCGTCCAGCAGCACGGCCGGGTCGGTCGAGAGCACCGCGTGGTCGAAATACGGGCGCCTTCGATCGTGGTGCGTCCGCAGGTGAAGCGTAAACCAAAGATGTTGTGGGACGTGATAAAAGAACGTCGAGGCGAAATCGCCGGCAACGAGCGTGAGGATGAGAGCGGTACTAAACGGTATGCTGGCGGCGATCGCGTTTTGCAGCTGCACGGTTCATACCATATACCACACCAACGGCCACCCGCGCACATCGGTGCGCCTTGCCCATGCTCTTAACGTCGCGTTAAGCTGGCCCTCGCCTCCCGACGTCGACGCGCTCAAAGGGGCGATGCTCGTGCGGGACGGGCCGGCGGTCGCGGCGCCGGAGCTGGCGATTGCGCGCGCGATCTTGCGAACGAATCCGCAAATCGCACAAGCCGACGCGTTGCTGTTGGCCGGCGCGACCGTCGACGACGCCGGCGGGCATTTGCTTCCGGCGGAGTTCCTGGGCGCAGCGCTCTTGCAAGAGTCGGCATACGATCCCCGCGCGCTCTCCTCGGCGGGCGCAATCGGAATCGCGCAGTTCATGCCGCAGACCGCGGCCGATGCCGGTGTCGACCCGTACGATCCGTACGATGCGATCGAAGGCGCCGCCACGCTTTTGGGCGACTATGCCGGTGCGTACGCAAATCGCTATGCGGATGCGTACGCCGCCGCGCTCGCGGCATACAACGCCGGCCCGCTGGCGGTCGCGCGCTACCACGGCGTTCCGCCGTATCCCGAAACTCGCGAATATGTGGCCCTGATTTACGACCGGTGGGCGCGAATCGTCTCGTACGAGCGCAGCGGCGGAGTTTGGAAGCCTGCGTTGAAGCGTAAGCGGCGTTAGGAGGTCGCGATGATCCTCTCAATGGCACGTCTTGGAGTCGTCGCAGCGCTTGCGTTTGCCTGTGCCGGATGCGCCTTCAATGCCAGCCCCGCGCAAGGACTGCGCTTTACGGCGCCGCCCGGGTGGCGCCCGTCGCCCGGAATCATGGGGTTCATGCAGTTTTGGCAGTCTCCGCGCGACGATCGCTCCGTCTTGATGCTCTTCAAATCGCCCAAGCCGATCCAGCCGGACGCACTCTTTTCCAGCGCCCGATACCGCGACGCGTTGAGAGACACGACGGTGGAACGGCAGCAGTCGATCGTGATCTGCGGGCATCAGCCCGCGGTGTACGTCGAAGCCGCCGGCACGTCCCGGACCGGCGAACCGAGCCACGTGGACGTCGTGGCGGCGAACGTCGGCGCCGTCGGTTACATCGCCATGTACGTTCGTCCGCAGACGGATCCGGCCGATGCGAAGGCGGAAGCGGCGTTGCGAAATCTTTGCGCGAAATCCTGATCGCTTGGCGCGACGTCATGTCTTGAGCCAGCTCGTCGCCTGCCAGCCGTTGGGATGGACGGCGCCGGAGACGACGGGCCCCGGGTTGCGACGGATTTTGGGCTGGCCGGCGCTAACCGCGATCGGTTTGGGAACGATGCTGGGCGGCATCTTTCCGACGATCGGCGCCGGCGCGCACGCGGCCGGACCCGCGGTCATTCTCGCCTACGTCCTCTCCGGGCTCGTCAGCCTGTGCGTCGCGCTTTGCTATGCCGAGTTCGCCTCGATGGTGCCCGTCGCCGGCAGCGCGTACACCTACGCCTATGCGACGCTCGGCGAGCTGGTGGCGTGGATCATCGGTTGGGATCTGATCTTGGAGTACGGCCTCTCGCTCGCTCCGACGGCGTCGTCGCTCTCGGACTACTTTCAGCACATGCTCGCCAACGTCGGCATCGCCTTTCCGGCGTGGGCGCAAACGGCGAATCTCGGCGGCGCTCACCCGCAAATCGACCTCTGCGCGTCGTTCGTGACGCTGGCGATCACGCTGCTCGTTGCCGTCGGCATTCGAGAATCGGCCGGCGTGAACGGGGCGCTGGTGGTCCTGCAGATTCTCTCGATGCTCGTCTTCATCGCGGTGGTCGCGCACGCCATTCAGCCGGCAAACCTGCATCCGCTCGCGCCCTTCGGTTATCACGGCGTGATCGCGAGCACCGCGCTGGTTTTTTTCGCGTACATCGGCTTCGACACGGTGACCGTCGCCTCCGAGGAGTCGAAACGACCCGAGCGCGACGTGCCGATCGGGATCATTCTCGCGCTCACTCTCGGTGGAATTCTCTACGTTGCGTTGACGCTCTGCACGGTCGGCGTGCTGCGCTTCGATCGTCTTTCGGACGGTGCGGCGATGCTCGACGCGCTGGGAGCGGTCAACAGGAGCCACCTATTGTATTGGATCGTGGCGCTCGGCGGTCTGGCCGGAAATGCGACCGTGATGCTGACCTCGTTGTTGGGTCAAGTGCGCATCTTTTACGTCATGGCGCGCGATCGCATGCTGCCGCCCGGCGTCGCGCGCATCCATCGCGTCTTCCGCACGCCCGCGCGCATGACCGCAATTACCGGGGCGATCGTTGCGGTTTTTGCCGCCGTCTTGCCGCTCACGGATCTGTTGACGCTGGTGAACATCGGCACGCTTGCGGCTTTTGCGATCGTCTGTGCGGGCGTGCTGGTCTTGCGCGTCGTCAATCCGGCGGCGCCTCGCCCGTTTCGCGCTCCGCTGTTGCCGCTCTTCTCGATCGCCGGTGCCGCTTCGTGTCTCTATCTCGTGACCGGGCTGCAGGTTGCGACCTGGATCCGTTATGCGTTGTGGTTTGCCGTCGGCATCGTCGTGTATGCGCTCTATGGATTTCGTAACTCGCGCCTGCGCTTCATAAAAGGGGTTTAGCCGGGAGCCGGGGCATGAGAGGCGGGGAGTGACGATTCCCACCGCCCTCGCCGATCGCTTCGAGCTCATCGCGGTGCCGCGATCCAGAGGGGTTCCCTCATTTGCCGACGACGTGGCGCGCGGACTGCGGTCCGAGCCCAAGCGGTTGCCGTGCAAGTATTTTTACGACGAGATCGGTTCGGCGCTCTTCGATGCAATCACGCGCTTGCCCGAATACTATCTGACCGCGGCCGAGACCGAAATTCTCTCGGAATGGGGCTGGCAAATCGTTCGCGTGCTCGACGCTCCCGTTGACTTTCTGGAACTCGGCAGCGGGAGCGCGATCAAGACGCGGCTGTTGATCGGTGAAGCGTTGCGCGTGCAAACCGGGCTGTGCTACAGCCCGATCGACATTTCGACCGAAGCGTTGCGAACTTCCTCGTTCGCGCTCGTCGAGAGCTTTCCGGCGTTGAACGTGCGCGCGTACGCCGGCGACTATTTCGACGTGCTCGAGTCGCACGCAGTTCGCTTCGAGCGCAAGATGCTTGCCATGCTGATGGGATCGAACGTCGGCAATTACGAGCCCGCCGAAGCGCGCGAGCTGTTGCGCTTGATCGGTTCGGCGCTTCGGCCCGGCGACGGCCTCTTGCTCGGCGCCGACCTGAAGAAGGATCGCGCGACGCTCGAACGCGCCTACGACGACCCGACGGGCGTCACGGCCGCCTTCAATCGCAACGTGCTGGCGCGGATCAATCGCGAGCTCGGCGCCGACTTCGATCTGCGCAACTTCGATCACGTCGTTCGCTACGACGACGTGCGCGGATCCGTCGATTCGTTCTTGCAAGCGCGCGCGGCGGCGGACGTACGCGTCTCCGCGTTCGATCTGCGAGTGCACGTCGCGGCGGGCGAGAGGATTCACACGGAGTCGTCGTACAAATTCACCGGCGACGAGATCGTGCGCTTGGGAGTCAGCGCCGGCTTTCGGCCCGCGTCGGCTTGGCACGATCGAGGCAGGCGCTTCGGCCTGCACCTCATGGTTCGCGAATAGGAATTAACGCTCATGATCCGTCGCTCGATTGCCTTTCTCGTCGCGTTTGCTTGGCTTGCAGGGTGTGGCGGCCGTGCCAGCGGACCCGCGATCAACCCGATCCCGCAGGGAGCGGTGCCGCAGGCTCGCGTCTCATCCGGCGTCAACGTCAACGAGCTTCCCGAACCGCCGGTCGTGCGCGCGATCGACGGGGTCGCGAAGTTCTCGCTCATCGCCAACATCAATCCCGCTACCGGCTTGCCCTCGTTTCAGTACCGCCGCCTGCACGGGGTAGCGCCGACGATCGACATCGAGCCCGGGGAGACGTTCGAAATCACGCTGCACGACGAGCTGCCGCCGACGGCCGGAATGGCGTCGTACGCGAACCTCCATTTTCACGGACTTACCGTTTCGCCGCGCGGTGACGCCGACAACGTGCTGGGTCTGCTCGCCAAACCGGGACAAACGCTCCATTACGTCGTTCACGTGCCCGCAAACCAGGAGCCCGGGCTATACTGGTATCACATGCACGTCCACGGCGAGACGAGCTATCAGGTCGGCGAAGGCGGCATGTCGGGCGCGATCATCCTCGAGGGACTGACCCGCCACATTCCCGAGCTCGCGAAGATGAAGCAGCGCTTGATCGTCGTGCGCGCCACGGGAATCGGTCAGAACGTGCGGTTCGGCGACGACGACGTCGATGACGATTCGATGGAAATGCCGGTCAAGCCGCAGTTCAGCAACACGCAGCCGTGCACGTTCAAAGACGGGCTCACGGTCACGCTCAACGGCGCCGTCCATCCGGTCATCACGATTGCGCCGGGAGAGAAGCAGTTCTTTCGCGTCGTCAATGCCACGGGGCACAAGACGCTGCGGCTGAACGTCGCGGGAGAGAAGGTCCAGGTCGTCGCGATCGACGGTTACGCGCTCGACACCTATCCCGGCACGCCGCCGACGCTGACCGAAGACTCGGTCGTCATCCCGCCGGCCGGCCGCGCCGAATTCGTCGTGACCGGTCCGGCGAGCGGACGCGCCAAGTTCCAAACGCTCTGCTACAACACCGGACCCAACGGCGACCCGGATCCCTACCTCTGGCTCGGCGACTTGGTCGCGCCCAAGAAGCGCGGCGACGGCGGCGACTTCTCCAATCGTCCGCTCTCCGTCGGCGAGCCGTTGCCGCCCAATGCCTACACGACCAAGCTACCGGCGCCGTCGGCCAGGCGGCTCGTGGTCTTTAGCGAGAACAACAAGCCGCATTTCTTCATCAACGGCAAGTCGTTCAACGTCAACTCGCCGCCGATGTTCGTCGTGCACGCCGGAACGATCGAGGAGTGGCACGTCGTGAACGTCACTTATGAGATTCACGATTTTCACATCCATCAAATCCACTTCCTGATCGAAAGCATCAACGGGGTGAAGCAAGCTCATCCGCACTGGGCCGATACGGTGATCGTTCCGCATCGCCGCGGCATCGGCAACGGCAGCATACCCGGCTCCGTGGTTCTGCTGCTCGATTTCCGCGACCCGGTCATCAAGGGCGAGTTCGTCTTCCATTGCCATATCCTCGATCACGAAGATCAAGGGATGATGGCAAAGATTCAAGTCATCTGACCAACCGTTCGGCGAGCCGGAGAGCCGCATCAAGGGCGACGGCCAGGGCACAGGCAACCGCGCTTCCGGCGACGATCATCTGCGGCTGATGGAGCGTCAGGCCGTTGAAGATGAGCACACCGAGACCGACGCCGCCGACGTAGCCACCGAGCGTCGCGATCGCGATCATCGCGATGACTGCGACGCGCATGCCGCCGATCAGCACCGGAAGCGCTTGCGGAAACTCGACGCGCAGGAGTACCTGCGCCGGCGACATGCCCAGGCCGTGCGCCGCGTCGACTTGCGCGGGATCGACGCCGGCGATGCCCGCGACCACGTTGCGCGCGAGCATGAACTGCGCGTAGACGGCGAGCGCGACCAAGATCGGCGTGAACCCGAGCCCGAAGAGCTGCACGAGCACGGCCAGCAAGGCCAAGCTGGGAATCGTGTAGACCGCACCGAGCGTTCCGAGCACCCAGGGCGCCAGGCGCGGACGGCGCGCGGCAACGATGCCGAGCGGAAGGGCAAAGATCAGCGCGACGGCCAGCGCGACCGCGACGAGCTCCAGATGTCCGCCGGCCAGCGCGGCGACGCGCCCGGGATGCGAAACGAGATAGCTCACCGCGCGCGGACCAGCTCGCGCCCGCGCGCGAAGTAGCGGCGATAGACGTCGTCGCCGGCGTGAACCAGTTCGCGAACGTACGGCGTTGCCGGGCGCTCGAAAAGTTCGAAGGGTTCGCCGGCCTGTTCGACCCGGCCGTCGCGCATGACGACGATCCGGTCGGCCAAGCGAAAAGCTTCATCAACGTCGTGCGTGACGAAGAGCGTGGTCGTCCGGAGCTCCGCGACGATGCGCACGAGTTCGCGTTGCAGCGCCGTTCGCACGACGACGTCGACGGCGCCGAACGGCTCGTCCATCAGCAGCGCGCGCGGACGAGCGGCGATCGCTCGGGCGACGCCGATGCGCTGCGCCTCTCCGCCGGAAAGCGCGCTCGGGCGGCGCGTGCGATACTCGGTAGGGTCGAGGTCGACGAGCCTCAGCAGCTCGTCGACGCGTGCGGTGATCTCGCCGGGACTCCAGCCCAGGAGCGACGGAACGACGCCGACGTTCGCGGCGACGGTCATGTTGGCAAAGAGGCCGATGGCTTGAATCACATAGCCGATGCCGCGGCGCAACTCGACCGGATCGAGCTGCGCGACGTCGACGCCGTCGACGAGCACGCGACCGCAGCGTAGCGGCACGAGCCGATTGACCGTGCGCAAGAGGGTCGACTTCCCGCAGCCGGACGGACCGAGCAGCACGACCAGCTCGCCGCCCCCGACCTCGAAGGAAACGCCCCCGACGGCGTCGCGGTCGGAATCCGGATAGCGTACGGTCGAGTCATCGAATCGAATGGTGGCAGGCTTCATCGGCGTAAGAACGCGCTCGCGACGTCGGCGGGATCTTGCTGATCGTTTTCCACGGCGGCGTTCATCGCGCGCGCGGCTCGATCCGTTATCTTCGGCGATACGGCGTTGAGGATGCGAGCGATCTGCGGTCGCGCCGCGAGGGTTGCGGCTCGCACGACCGGCGCGACGTTGTAGGCCGACCAAAACCGCCGATCGTCGGGCAGGATGACCAGATCGTCGAGGGCGATCGCGCCGTCGGTCGTGAAGGCGCTGGCCACGTCGGCGTGACCGTCGAGGAGCGCGCGATACTTCAACGCGATGTCGTACGTGCGCACCTCGCGAAACTGAAAGCCGCCGTAAAACCTTTGGAGTCCGGGCAAACCGTCGGGCCGCGCGAGAAACTCTTGAATCGTTGCCAGCCGCAGGCCGGGCGCAACGCGCGCAACGTCGGAGAGGTTCGCGAGCCGCTCGCGCGCGGCGACGGCGCGGGTGGTTGCGAGGGCCTGCGAATCGTTCATCGGCGACGGCCTCAGCCAAACCATGCCGTACCGCCGGTCGAAAGCGTTCGCGACGACGGCATATGCGCGACGCGGGTCGGCGATCGGCGCGAGGTGCAGCACGTCGATCAGGGCCGTTCCGGTGTATTCGGGGTAGAGGTCGATGCTGCCGCGCTGCATCGCGGCGATGGCGATTTGCGTCGAGCCCAGATTGAAGAGCCGTTCGACGCGCAGTCCCGCAGCCTCGAGCGACTGTGCGTAGATCTCGCCGATCACGAACGACTCGGTGAAGTTCTTCGACCCGACGCGAATCGCGGAGGCGTCGAGGGCGCACCGCGTCAGCAGCGGTGCCGCAACGAGCGCCAGCGCGCGGCGCCGTGAAACCCGCGCCGCCGAGGACGTCGAAGCACTCACGCGAGCGTCGTCACGCGCCGGCCGGCGAGACCCAATGCCAAATCCGCGCCCAAAGCCAGCACCGCGACCGCGGCTGCGCCCGCGAAGAGCAGCGCCGGGTCGTCCGTTTGCAGCCCGCGCACGATTTCGTCGCCGAGTCCGCCGGCGCCGACGAACGTCGCCAGCGTCGCACTCGCAATGGTCTCGGTCGCTGCCGTACGCAGACCCGCGAACGATACCGGAAGCGCGAACGGTAGGATCACCCGCGCGAAGCGCTGCACCGGCGTCATCCCCATGCCCGTTGCCGCGTCGAGCGCGGCGGCCGGAACGCCGCGAATGCCGAGATCGACGGCGATCACGATCGGCGGAATCGCGAGCAGCGCGAGCGCCACGATCGCGGGCGCGGAGCCGACGCCCAGCCACGGCAGCAACAACATCAGGACCGCGAGGCTCGGCAACGTTCGGCCGATGCCCGCCAGCGCCAAGATCGCGCCGCGAACCGCTGCCGCGCCGGCGGCGAAGATGCCCAGCGGAAGTCCGGCCGTGACTGCCAGCGCGAGGGCCGAGAAGGCGAGGACGAGGTGCTCGGCGACGTGCGCGGTGAAGTCGGACATGCAAGCCGTTTTTGCCGCGCGGGAGGCGAAACCCGGCCCAAACCGCCAAGCTAAGCAATGACTCGATGATTACCCAGCCGCACCCGGCGCCGGAAACGATCTCCGTTGCGACCCTCGACGATCCCTCGCTCTATATCAGCCGCGAGTTATCGTGGCTCGAGTTCAACGATCGCGTTCTCGAAGAGGGCCTGGATCCGCGCAACCCGTTGCTCGAGCGGCTGAAGTTCGTCGCCATCTACGGAACGAACCTGGACGAGTTCTTCATGATTCGCGTCGCGGCGATCAAACAACAGATCGATGCGCAGGTGGTTCGCCGTTCCGAGGACGGACGGACGCCCACCGAGCATCTCGCGGCGATTTCCGAGCGGCTGCGCAAATCGTTGCCCCAGCAGATGCGGCTCCTCAACGAAACGTTGCTGCCGGCGCTCGAACGCGAAGGCATTCGCTTGTTGCGTGTCTCCGAGCTCGACGAACAGACGCAGGCCGCGCTCGAGCGAACGTTCGACGAGACCGTCTTTCCCGTCCTGACGCCGCTGGCGGTCGATAGCGGACATCCGTTCCCGTACATTTCGAACCTCTCGCTCTCGCTGGCGGTCGAGCTCGAGGAAGCGACTCGCGACGGCATCGAGCTGCATTTCGCGCGCGTCAAGATTCCGCCGACGCTTTCACGCTTCGTTCCGGTCGAGGGCGGCGCGCCGGGCGAGCGGCAGTTCGTGTTGCTGGAGGATCTGATCGCGCGTCACCTCGACGTGCTCTTCCCCGGCATGCACGTACGCGATTCCTATCTCTTTCGCGTAACCCGCGACGCCGATCTCGATCTGCAGGAGGACGAAGCCGACGATCTGCTGCGAGCAATCGAGTCGGAGCTGCGCCGCCGCCGTTTCGGCGAGCCCGTGCGGCTCGAAATCGAGCGCGGCATGCCGGAGTACATGCGCGACTTCCTCTGCAATTCGCTCGAGCTGGAATCGGTCGACGTCTACGAGATCGACGGGCTGATGGCGCTCAGCGATCTGTGGCAAGTCGTCGGCTTACCCGGTTACGACCAGTTGCGCGACGAGCCGTTCATGCCGGCCATTCCCAAGCGGCTCATCGGGGTCACCGACATCTTCGCCCAGATACGCGACGGCGACATCCTCCTGCAGCACCCCTACGACTCGTTCGATCCGGTCATCCAGTTCGTGAGTCGCGCGGCCGAGGATCCGAAAGTGCTGGCGATCAAAGCGACGCTCTATCGAACCTCGGGGAAGAACTCGCCGATCGTTCGCGCGCTGCTGACCGCCGCCGAGAACGAGAAGCAGGTCGCGGTCATCATCGAGCTCAAGGCGCGTTTCGACGAAGAGAACAACATCGAATGGGCGAAGCGGCTCGAGCGCGCCGGCGCTCACGTCGTGTACGGCTTTGCCAATCAGAAGGTGCACGCCAAGACGCTGCTCGTCGTGCGCGAGGACGAGGACGGTCTGCGGCGATACATGCACTTCGGCACGGGAAACTACAACGAGAAGACGGCACTGCTCTACACCGACTTGAGCCTTTTCACGTGCCGTCCCGAGCTAGGGGTGGACGACACGCAGCTCTTCAACGCGCTGACCGGTTTTTCCAAGGTGACCGATTACGAGGATCTCTGGGTCGCTCCGGTGACGCTTCACCGCGAACTCATCGTGCGCATCGATCGCGAAACCGAGCACGCGCGAGCCGGCCGCCCGGCGGGGATTCGCGCGAAGCTCAACGCGATCACCGAAACCGAAGTCGTGCGCGCGCTTTATCGAGCGTCGCAGGCGGGCGTGCCGATCGATCTGCTCGTGCGCGGCATGTGCGTGCTCCGTCCGGGCGTTCCGGGCGTGAGCGAGAACATTCGCGTCCGCAGCATCGTCGGGCGCTTCCTCGAGCACTCGCGCATCTATCTCTTCGAAAACGGCGGCAACCGCGAGACGCACATCGCGAGCGCCGATTGGATGGGGCGCAACCTCGACCGGCGCGTCGAGTTATCCGTGCCGGTGCTCGATCCGGCAGTGGCGGAGAGGCTCGCGTCGCATATTCTCACCGTCCTGCTCGCCGATAACGTCAAGAGCCGGGAGCTGCAAGAGGACGGCAGCTACGTGCGGCTGCACGCTGCGCCGGGCGAGATGCCGGTCGACGCGCAGCGCGTCTTCCTCACGCAGGCGCAGGGTCTGGGCTAAGCACGCTCGTCTCGCTCGCGAGTTCCAGAACGATGTTCCACTCGTGGGGCATGACCGGCTGCACCGAAAGCCGCTGACCGCGCCGCAGCAGCGTCATTCCGACGAGCCGCGGCTCGGCGCGCATCCGCGCGAGCGTCACCGGACGGGCGAACGGTTCGACGTAGGCGACGTCGACCATGAACCAGATCGGGCGATCGCTCCTGGCTCGCCCGTCGAAATACTCGCTCGTTCGATCGAACTGCGTGAAATCGGGATAGGCGGTCGTAACGATCTTGCAGATGCCGGCTGCCGCCGGCTGCGCGACGCCGGAATGGTAAAACAACGCCAGGTCGCCGAGTCGCATCTCCATCATGTTGTTGCGCGCCTGGAAGTTGCGCACGCCGGTCCACGGCGTCGTTCCGTCGGCGCGGAGACGTTCGAAGGAATACGCGCTCGGCTCGGTCTTGAGCAGCCAGTACCGAGTCATTACCCTCCGATGCTGACGGTAATGGCCTTGACGGGCTGCGGCGAGCGGATCACTTTGACCGGGCGCCCGCCTTTGGGATACCTCCAAAAGACGATCTCGCTGTACGGTGTCGCCAGGATCGTCGAACCTCGGATCCAAGCCTGTCCCGGATTGCGCTCGGCCCAGCCGTCGAACTGCGAGTAGCCGACGATCGTTCCTTTCGAGCCGGTTATCCGCACGCGATAAATTCGTTCGAAGAGCTTCTCGCCGTTATGATGGTTGACGTCGAAGGATTGCAACGTCCAATAGGTTCCGTCCCACTGCACGTGACCGACCGGTCCGAGTGCGGTGTTGAGCTTGACTTGAGTGAAGGTCGTCCCGCCCCGAAGCAACTCCGCGCCGACGTTGCTGCCGCTGGTCGCGAAGAGATCGCCCGAGGCGTCGTAACCGGCTTGCGGATCGGCGCCCAGCGTTTGGCTCGAGTAGCGCGTCGGAGTTCCGCTCGCTTTGGAATAGATCAAGACGCTCGGCGCATAGTTGTGGACGTTCTCGACCGTCACGGCGAGATTGCCGGTCGTGGGATCGCTCGAGCACGCGATTCCGGCTTCGGGCTTGGGAAGTTGCAAGGTTGCGATCGGCGCGTTTCCGCCGTGCGCGAATTCGTAGACGAAGCCGCTCTCGCCCTTGGACGCCTTTTCCGGAGCTGCGGCGATGAAGACGTTGCCGCCGGCGTCCGAGCACGCGCCGTTCACGGAACCGTCGACGTGAAACGTCTGTTGCTTCGTTCCCTCGGGATAGGTGTAGATTTCCACGTCGCGTCTGATGCCGGCGTAGATGAGGCCGCTACTCTTACCGGCAATCGTCGCAGCCGCGCGACCGGCCGGTGCCGCCGGAGCGATGACGGGCTGCGCGGCCGTGCAGGCCGCGAGCGCGCTTCCAAGCGCGCCGAGGCCGACGGCACAACGCACCGCACGAAAAATCGTCCGCATGGCGCGCTCATTCGAGAGGGGCCGATCATGCCCTGGCCGCGACCGGCCGCGATATGTTATCGTGGGGCGGCAATGAAGCGACGCGTCATTCGGGCAACGAACGACGGTTGGCAGGGTATCGAGCCGACCGGGTACACGCCCGAGTTGCCCGCTACGGGCGTTGTCCGGCACACTATCGTCGGCGCGCGAAAAAGCGATCCGAGCGAGCCGGGGCCGCGGATGGAACTGCGATATTTCGAAGTTGCACCGGGCGCCGCATCGCGTCTGGAAAAACACGAGCACGAGCATTACGTCGTCGTGCGGCGAGGCTTGGGTTATGCGGTGCTCGGCGACACGGCGACCGAGATCGGCCCCAACGACGTCGTCTATGTCGGGCCGCTCGAACTGCATCAGTTCGTCAATCGCGGCGACGAGCCGTTCGGCTTCTACTGTTTCGTCGACAGTTGCCGCGATTTTTCGCAAGAAGCGGGGCCCGAGGAACTGGCGCGTCTCGAGGCGTCGCCTGCCGGTGCCGTCGCCAAGCCCTTCGCCGTTCCTCCGGCACGCAAACGTTGACGGGCGGGAACTCCGGAACGATCGGCGATTTCCCGCGGAGCGCCGTCCGAGCGCAGCGGAGGATGCGCTGCCTCTTGCGGCGGATGCGTCATCCTTTCGCGACCGGGCGCGATGGGTCGGCGACCCACTCGCTCCACGATCCGTTGTAGAGACGTGAGCCTTCGAGGCCGGCGTAATGCATGGCGAATTGCGAGGCGGCGGCGGAAACGCCGGACCCGCACTGGTGCACCGTTCGTTTCGGATCGAAACCGGCGCGCTCGAACTCCGCGCGCAGCACGTGCGCCGGCTTCAATCTGCCATCGGGGGCGAAGTTCTCTTTGAACCAACGATTTCGGGCGCCGGGAATGTGACCGGCGACCGGATCGATCGGCTCGACCTCGCCGGCGTAGCGCTCTTTCGCGCGCGCGTCGAGCAACTGCATCTCCGGCGCATCGAGATGCTCGCTGACGTACCGCGCGTCGACGAGATACTCGGGATGGAGGCGAAGCGTCAGCGTTCCCTCGCGCACCGGCCGGTTCGGCGCGGCGGTGACGGGATAGCCACGCGCCGTCCAGGCGGCAAAACCACCGTCGAGGACCGCAACGTCGTCGTGTCCGATCCAGCGCGCGAGAAACCAGAGGCGCGGTGCGAACATATCGGCGCCCGCATCGTAGGCCACGATCTGCGTGGCGTCGCCGACGCCGCGCGTGCGTAGGAAGCGCGCAAACGCCTCCGGGTCCGGCAGCGGATGGCGTCCGTTCTTGCCCGTCTTCCTTCCGGCCAGGTCGTCCTCGGCGCCGGCGAAGAACGCGCCGGGCAAGTGCGATTCGTCGTAGAGACGGCGTCCGAGCGCGAAATCCGCAAGTGAATGGCGGCAATCGAAGATGACGAGATCGGGATCGCCGAGCCGTTCGTGGAGCTGCTCCGGCGAAATGATCGTCCGAAACATATCAACCCTACAGGCTCCTAGCGCAGATCGATCGTTTCTTTTGGTGCCGGCGGCGCGCCGCCAAAGGCGTCCTGCAACGCCGCCTGCAGCTCGCCGCTCTCCGCCATCGGACCGAGAACGTCCGTGTCGCCGTAGAATTTTCCTTTGATGAAGACCTTGGGCAGCGTCGGCCAGCCGGTCATCTCCGCGAGCGCTTCGCGTTTGGGCATATTCTCGAGCACGTCGATCACTTCGTACGGATAGCCCAAGCGGTCGAAGAACTCGATCGTTTCGAGGGTAAAGCCGCAGCGCGGCGCGGTCTTCGTGCCTTTCCCGTACACCAGTATCGTGTTCGCGGCTACCTCGCGAGCAATTTCGCCTTCGTAGTCCATCGTATCGCTAATTCTCCGCAACGATCGTCTTGAGTTCGACCGCGTGAATGCGCCCGTCTTTGAGCGCCGCCCGCAGCGCGTTGTAGACGAGCTGGTGTTGCTCGATCAAATTTCTGCCTCTGAATGCCTTCGAGCGCACCGTCAGGTTGAAATGATCCATCGTTCCCGTGCGATCGACGACGCCGACTTCGGCATCGGGAAGCTCGCAGCGTATGAGATGCGCCAGCGCGTCGTCGTCGATCACGACTTCAAACGCGGGGGCCGCTCGTTGAGCGCTTCGGCCAGGCCGCGCGCTTCGCCGAGCGTTTCGGGGAGTCGCGTCGCGCCTCGGGCAAGCGCCGCAGTGACCCCGCTTGCCAATACGATGCCGGTAACGCCGACGAGGATCGCCGGCACGCCGGTGGCGCGAAAGGGTCCGATTTCGATCGTGAAGGTTCGCTGTACGCGCACCAGCCCACGAAAGAACGCGCGCAATCCCTTAGCCCCGCCATCCATCGCCGTGAAACTACGTCGCGCCGAACGTGAAGGCCTGGGACCGACGCTTGGACGAATCCCCGCCCGACCATGCTCCCTCTTCTCATTGCTGCGTGTTGCCTGGTGGCCGGGAACGTCCACGCGCCAAGCGGCGCACCGATTGCCCGCGCCCGCTTGTCCCTTCGCGGTCCCACGAGCCTCACGACCGCGACCGATGCGCGCGGGGACTTCAGCGTCGAGATTCCGCCCGGCCGCTACGACCTCACCGTCGTCGCGCGCGGGTACGCGACGGTGACGGTCAACACCGGCGAAATCGGCGACGGCGCGCGCGTGAGCGTCGTGCTCGAACCCAGCGACACGCCCAAGTTGCGCACGATCGGCATCGTGACCGTCAACGGCGGTCTGACGCTCGATCGCAACGTGATTCCGGAGATGGACGTGTCGCGCGCGCAGATGGACGCGCTGGGATATACCGAGGTCCTGCAGGCGCTCGCGGAAGTGCCGTCGACGGTCATCCAGCATCCTGATTCGGGTGCGCCGACCGCGCCCGAAGTCGTTTCGCTGCGAGGCCCCGATCCTTCGGAAGCGATGATCACGCTCGACGGCCAGCAGCTCAACGACGGGAATACCGGCGACCTCGATCTCTCGCAGTTTGCGGTGCCCGCCTTCAACAGCGTCAACGTCACCGAGGGTCTCGGGCCGACCGACCTGGAGGGCAGCAACACGTTCGGCGGAGCGGTGAACTTCGTTTCGCTGCGGCCGACGCAGGACGAGCACATGGCGTTCTCCACGTCGGTCGCTTCGTACGGGACGGCGCAAACCTGGGCAAATGCAACTGGGACGATCGGCAAGCTGGGCTACGCGCTGGCCGGCGACGATTTTCAACAGGCCGGGCAAGTGAATCAATACTCCTGGGTCGTCCCCGCAAATAATTTGCCGCCCTACTGTGGACCGCAAACGAAGACCAAGACGCCGAACTGCCCGTTTTACACGCACCTCGGATCGACGATTGCGGCGATGCTCGGGCTCGTGAACCTCGATTACAACTTTTCGCAGCACTCCGACGTCGGCTTTCGCGTCTTCACCTTGGGCGACGATCGCGACGAATCGAGCGCGCTCAACGGCATCGCCGGCAACCCGACGTGCGTCTTCAGCGGACCTGGAGCGGGGTGCGGCTTTTCACCTCAGAGCTCCGACGCACCCAACGAAGTTCCCAACCCGGTCTACGACGACCACGTCGGTCAGGGGAGCGCGACCTTCGCGCAGAGCATCCGCGCCTACGATCTCTACTCGCGCACGCCGCTGGGCTCGGGGATCCTTTCGGGCGACTTCTATGCCGACGACGACAACGTCGACTTCGAGGGCGGCGCGGTTTCGCCGTACGACGTCTCGCACGTGGACACGCGCTACAACGAAGGCCTGTCGTGGGGAAGAACCTTTGACGATAGCGAGTTTTCGCTCGGCGGATATTCGCGCCAGGAGACGCTCGGCGGCGCCTATATCGGGGAAACGCTGGGGCAGAGCATCAACTCGTATTTCTTCCGCGGTGCGCAGCAGCTAGGGAGCAACGTGCGGCTGTCCGGCGGTCTCTACTACGCCGATTACTCCACCTTCGGCGATACGTTGAACTGGCGTCTCGGGCTCAGCGACGATCTGGGAACCTCCAGCGTCGTCCGCTTCTCGGTCGGCACGGGCTTTCGCGCGCCGCTGCTCTTCGAGCGATACTTCTTTCCGCCGGTCGTCGTTGACGGCAAAGTCCAGCCGAATCCGGGAGAGGGGCCGGTCGACTCGAACTGCGTGGTCTATAACGGCAATCCGAACGAGCGTCCCGAGCACGCGACCGAGTACGAGTTGGGCTACTCGCATCTGTTTTCGAACACGTCGAATCTCGACGTCTCGTTCTACCGCTCCAATCTGCGCGATACGATCGAAAACTACTACCCCGGCGGGGGCGCGCAAAGCTTCTGCAACACGCCGCTCGGCTTTGCCTACGAGATTCCGATCAACATCGGCAACGCGGTCTACGAAGGAGCCGAAGCGCGCTACAAACAGTTGTTCCCACGCCTGAACTTGATTGCGACCCTCTCCTACGGGCTCAACGTCGCCTACCCGTACGCGCTCGGTCCCTGGGTTTCCAACCCAACCTCCGGTGGGACGCTCGTAGATTACCAGCAGTTTCTGGGAGTTCCGCAGCAGCAGGGCTCGGCGGTCTTCACCTGGGCACGGCAAGGGTGGCATGCGTCGACCGCGCTAACGTTTGCCGGGCGCAACAACACGCTCAATCAACCGCCGTACACGCTCGTCGATGCGGCGGTGGGCAAGAGTTTCGGACACGTCGATCTGACGATCGCCGGAACGAATCTCTTCAACGCGGTCTCGGGCCCGTTCACGCTCTACGACGCCGGGGTCCCGTACCGAGGCCTCTACTCCGGAGCGAACGACACGCAATATCTGGCCAACTATCCGACCGACGCGCTCTACGTCATGCCGGCGTCGGTGAAGTTCATCGTCACGCTGCACGAGTGACGCAGAGGATGCGCGCCCTTCGGCTCGACCAGCCGACCGGGCCGGCCGGCCTTCGCATCGCCGAGGTCCCCGTGCCGGAGATCCGCGATGACGAAGCGCTGATTCGAGTGCGCGCCGCCGCGCTCAATCGTCGCGATCTCTTCATCACGCAAGGGCTTTACGCCGGCATTCGCCTTCCGGTGACCCTGGGCTCCGACGGAGCCGGTGAGATCGGCGCGCTCGGATCGGTCGTCGCCGGTCTGCGGGCCGGCGATGACGTCGTGATCGATCCCATGCTGGGATGGGGCGAGGATCCACGAGTCTGGGACCCCGCGCACTCGAGCATTTTGGGCATGCCGCGCGACGGGACGTTCGCGCAATACGTCGCCGTGCCGCTCGAGAACGTCCATCGCAAACCGGCCGGACTTTCGCTCGAAGAGGCCGCGGCGATTCCGCTGGCCGGATCGACCGCCTATCGCGCGCTCTTCACGCGCGGTGCCGTGCGGCCCGGCGAGACCGTGTTGATCACCGGCGTGGGCGGCGGCGTGCAGAGCCTCGTGCTCCTCTTCGCCAAGCATGCCGGGGCGCGTGCGATCGTAACGTCGAGCAGCGACCAAAAGCTCGAGCGCGCGCGCGCGCTCGGCGCGGACCTCGCCATCAACTATGCGACGAATCCCGACTGGGCGAAGCTCCTGCGCTCGACCTCGCCGGTCGATCTCGTCGTCGATTCATCGGGCGGCGATAGCCTGCGCAGGGCAATCGACGCCGTGCGACCCGGCGGCCGAATCGTCGTCTACGGCGGCACCAACGGCGACGCAACCATCAAGATGTTTCCGCTCTTCTGGAAGCACGTCACGATCTTGGGCACGTCCATGGGCAGCCCGCGCGATTTTGCCGCAATGCTCGAGCTCTTCGAGAACGGCTTACATCCGGTCGTCGACCGCGTTTTCGAACTCGCCGATGCGGTTGCGGCGTTCGGCCGCTTGGACGCGAAGGGCCAGTTCGGAAAAATCGTTCTCCGCGTCGACTAGGAGCCGACAGGCTCCCTAGGAGCTTCCCTCGGTTCGGCCGTCGCAGGTGCCGTCGGGCGGCGGCGAATTGCGGTAGATGGGACCGGGATGTGCGACGGGCATGCCGTTTTTCGGCCACAAGATCGCGGCGACCTGACCGTTGGGCGTCAGCTTGCGTTCGCACTCGATCACCGCGTGCTTGCGCGACTTGGCGTTTCCGCCGATCCAAAGATCGAACCAGAGCTTCGAGCAGCCGTTGCTGCCGCTGCCCGTCGGCGGTCCGGACGCGGCGCAGAGGTCCTCGCGAATGAAGTACTGCTTCATGAACGGCACGTAAATCTTGATGCCATAAGGAATTTCTTTGTTGTTCGCGCGCTCCGTCGCGAAGGTCGTCGGATTGCAGTAGGTTCCGTCGCCGCCCGCATGTTTGTGGATGATCGGATGAGCGATCTTGTTACCGGGCGGCGAGTTGTCGGGCCAACCGTAAAACGTGATCGTCGCGTCGACGCCGGTCGGATCTTGCTTGACGACGTAGCATGAGTTGGGCTTCACGGCGCCGGCCGGCGCCTCCGGAACCGGCGGGCCGACGACATCGAGCGCAGGCGGCGATCGTAACGAGGCCCGCGAGCACCAACGATCGACGCATGACGCCGAGCATTGTATGAATCTACGCCGCGCCCTGCGACAGCCGGTAAAGGCGCAGCGTTTCGAGGCGCAGTTCGGTGCCGAGTTCGGCGACGATCACTCCGGCTTCTTCGGGGCCGACGATTTCCTCGATGCGCGGATCGAGCATCGCCGTCTCTTCGGCGGTCATCGCCCGGTCGAGCGGTTCCGACGTCACTCGGCCGTCGCTTTCGAGCGCGATGAGATGGGCGAGCATCTGCCGGGCCATCGCGGGCCAGAGCACCTGACGCTCCGGCGAGTAGACGCGCCGTACCAGATCGGGAATCGTCTGCGGCTCGTCGCGCAGCGCGTCGACGATCTGATCCTCGCGCATCTGCCGGTGTTCGATATACTCCGCAATCTTTGCACGCGGATCGGTGACGACCGGCCCGTGGCCGCCGTAGATGAGGCGCGCGCCGCCAAATTCACCGGCGAGGCGTTGCAGCGTGCGCTGATACGGCCGCATCGCGCCGCCGGGAGGCGCGACCACCGTCGTTCCCTCGCCCAGGATCGTGTCGCCGGTAAAGAGCGCGCGCTCGCCGGGCAGGTAGAAGATCGCATGGTCGAAGGTATGCCCGGGCGCATCGATGACGCGCACCGCAGTCGCTCCAACGAGCAAATCGCCTTCGATCGGCAGATCGGCATCGTGCGGAGCTTTGCTCTTCGGATGCGCGTAGCACGTCGCGCCGGTCGCCGCGGCCAGACGCGGCGCTCCCAGCGCGTGATCGGGATGGCCGTGCGTGAGAGCGATCGCCGCGATCCTCAGTTCGCGCGAGTGCGCCGTCGCGAGCAACGCTTCCACGTGCTGCTCGAGCAACGGTCCGGGATCGATGACCAGCGCCGTACCGTCGCCGCAATCGAGTACGTAGGAGTTCGTGCCCTGCAGCGTCATCGCCGACGCGTTGGGAGCGCGCACGAGCGTCACCACGCGTCTTCGAGCTCCGGCGGTATGGCGAAATCGCCGGCCGCGTCGCGTGGCACGATCGTCAGCACCGGTTTGCGGCGGGCAAATGCCAGTGCGGACTCGACGGAATCGAACGATTGCAGGCGCGCGAGATGTTTGATCGTCGGATAGACCAAGTGCATCGTCCCCGCGCGCCGGCGGGCCAACGCCTGCGCGGGCGCGATCCACAGCCCGTCGTGCGTCTCGAACGAATCGGCCAACGCCGCCTGACCGGGCGGCGCGACGGCGAAGAAGAAGTGGGTGTTGTAGCGGCGCGGTTCGCCGGGCGGCGTGATCCAGTGCGAAAAGAGCGTCAGCGCACTCCCGTCGGCGTACCAATCGTGCGCGCTCAAAAAATCGGCGAACGAGAGCGTTCCGTCGCGCACGGCCACCCGTTCGGAAGCGATCCGCGCCCAGTCCGCGGACGCGGCGTCGATCGGCGCGCCGGAGCGCGTGCGCGCGAACAGCACGCCGGCCTCTTCGAACAGCTCGCGCAGCGCGGCAACCGTCACCGTGCGTGCCGTCTCGCGATCGACCGGAGCTTCGTCGCACTGCAAACCGGCCGGGATCGTCGCGCGGAACCCGGCATCGATGCGCTCGGACTCGAGGCCGAGCGCTCGCGCGCGAACCGCCGGAGCGGCATCCTGCGCGTCGATCGTTCCGCCCGGGAAGACGAATGCGCCGGGCGCAAAAGCGCTCGCGGCGCTTCGCCGCGTCAAATAGACTTCGAACGGCGGCCGCGCGAGGATCACCGTCGCCGCAAAACGTGGCGTGTTCATCAACCGGAAGGCTAGTCTCCCGCCATCGCGCGGCGAAACCCTTTGCATGAAAGTAGCCCTGGGCAGCGACCTGGCCGGGGAGCTTCCCGAAGCCGTCGACCGGTGGCTGCGCGAGCACGACCACGAGGTCGTTCGCTTCGGCGCGCTTGCGCCGGGCCGGGACGACGCCTGGCCGTCGGTTGGCCGCGAAGTCGGAAGGTGCGTGGCCGGCGGGGCGGCGCAGTGCGGCGTGCTCTGCTGTTGGACCGGCACGGGCGTGAGCATCGCGGCGAACAAGGTCGCGGGCGTTCGCGCCGCGCTCTGCGGCGACGCGGAAACCGCCCGCGGAGCGCGCGAATGGAACGACGCGAACGTGCTCTGCCTGAGCATGCGCGCGACCGCCGTTCCGGTCGCGCAGGAGATGCTGGAGGCCTGGTTTGCCTCGGCGCCGACGCGCGACCCGGCCTACCGCGCGATGATCGCCGACGTCGAGTGAAGCAGAGGGGCCACGCACTCGCGCGGCCCCCTATCAATCTGCCGTTCACCGGGGCGTAGAACTCACGCTACGCGACCGGCCCTCTCTCACGGCGGTTACGGCGACAGTACGTGCCGTCCTTGACCCGAGAGGCCGATTCTAACAAAATCACCCGCCCCGATTCAATACGTGCGGAAGAAATAACGACCAACAGAGCAGTAAAAGGCACCAGTTGACCGCATGCGAGCTCCAGCAGTACGGGCACGCCCGGCGGGTGATGAAGAGCAGCGAATAGGCCAACACCGCCGAGGTCGCCGCCGCGAACAGGGTCGCCGCCAAGAGCACGGCGGTCGCGGCACGGCCCTGAGCGCACCAGACGGCAACGGCGACGCTGGGATAATAGAGCGCGCCCACCAGTGAGTTAGGGACGCCGAAGAGGTGCGCCCTCGGCGATTTGACGACGCTGGGGCCCTCGATTTCCCCGCGAGACGCGCGGCGGCTCTTGCTCAGCATGAAAAGCGACGCGTAGAGACCAACACCGCACAGCACCGTGATGATCGCCCTGATTGCCACCGCTTGAATCGTCTCCTTCGAAAGGGCGCCGCGCTCGCGCTGATGGCGGCCTCGTTCGCGCTTGCGTACCTCGTTATCCGCCACCAGCCGCGCGTCGCCCATGAGATCCGGACGATCGGTCCGTTCGCTTATCCGCTCGCCGTAGCGGTCTTCGTCGTCGTCGCCTCGGCGCCGTTCTCGGTGACCGACGCGCTGGCGATCATGAACGGCTCGATCTTCGGCCCGGTGAAGGGAACGCTCGTCGACGTCTTCGGCCTGATCGGCGCCGGATTGCTCGGCTATTGGAT
>JASHOM010000013.1 GCA_030041115.1 Vulcanimicrobiota bacterium
TCGGCGCGCAGCGGGCAGAGCAGGCACTTCGGCGCTCGCGCCGTGCAGATCGCCGAGCCGAGGTCCATGAGCGCGGAGTTCCAATCGTGGGCGCGGCCCGGTGGAACCGCGGCGCGGGCTCGGCCGTCGAGCTCGCTCGCGCGCGCCGCGCGCGGATACTCCAAGCCGGCGAAGAGCCGGTTGGTGATGCGCCGCACGTTCGTATCGATCGCGGCCTCGTCGAGATCGAACGCAAAGGCCCGAATCGCCGACGCCATGTACGGCCCGATCCCGGGTAACGACCGCAACTGCTCGAGTTGCGACGGCAGAGACCCGCCATAATCCTCGACCACCGCTTCGGCCAGACGGTGCAGCCGTACCGCGCGCGAGTTATACCCGAGACCTCGCCACTCGCGCACGACGTCAGCGGACGTCGCGCGAGCCAGCGAACGAAAATCGGGGAAGCGCTCGACGAACGCCTCGAATTTCGGCACGACGCGATCGACTTGCGTTTGGACGAGCATGAACTCGCTGACGACCGTGCGATACGGATCGCGTGCGACGCGCCAGGGAAGGTGCGCGCGCCCGTGGCGCCGATACCAGCGCAAGAGACGGCGTTGAAGCGGCGTCACGAACGCAGCGACGAGATCGCCTTACCGATGCGGGCAATGCCTTCGGGGATCTCGCGACGCGCGACCGCGGTGAGCGCGAGCCGAAAATAGTGGTCGCCGCCGGAGCTGGCAAAGAAGGCTTCGCCGAAGAGAAACGATGCACCGAGGCGCTCGGAGGCATCGAGGAGCGCGCGCGCGCGAAGCTCGCGCGGCGTCGAGGCCCACAAATAGAATCCGCCTGACGGGCGGCTGACCCTCAATCCCGCCGGCCAGTGCCGCGCGATCGCCTCGTCCGCGATGGCGCGCCGCGCGACCAACTCTTTGCGCAGCTCGTCGACGTGCGCATCGTAGCCATGATGCAGGTAGTCGGCGACCGCCGCCTGCACGTAGAGGCTCGTCGCCATGTCGTAGGCCTGCTTGCGCAGCAGAAGCCGCTCCAGAATCGTGCGCGGCGCCGCCAGCCAGCCGACGCGCAAGCTCGGCGCAATGGTCTTGGAGAAGGTCGAGATGTAGACGACGTGATCCGGCGCGAGCGCGACGAGCGGCGCTCCCGACGGCGCGAGCGGGCCGTAAGGGTCGTCCTCGACGATCGGAACGCCGGCGCGCCGCGCGATCGTCGCGAGACGCTCGCGCCGGTCGGCGTTCATCGAAGCGTTGGTGGGATTGTGGAGAGACGGCATCGTGTAGATGAATCGCGGCCGGCGCGTTCGCAGGATCGCCTCGACGTGATCGACGCGCATGCCGTCGTCGTCGACCGGCACCGGAATCGCGCGCAGCCCGTTGATTTGAAAAACCTGCAGGGCTCCCGGATACGAGGGCGACTCGACGATGATCTCGTCGCCCGGTTCGGCGAGGCTCTGCGCGACGATCGCGATGCCTTGCGTCGATCCGGTGAGCACGATGATGCTCGCGCGCGTGACGCTCGTCGCGCCGCGAGCCTTCATGCGCGCGGCAATCGCCGTGCGCAGCGGCTCGTAGCCCTCCGAGTCACCGTAGGAAAGCACGAAGCGCGGATCGCGCGCCACGCGGCGGAAGGATTTTGCCAGCTCGTCCAACGGCGAGGGCTCATCGGGGGCAACGCCCTGCACGAACGAAATGCGGCCTGGTTCGTGCTTGGCGGCGAGTTCACCCAAGACGTTGGGGAATTCGCCGACCCGCCAGGGCGGCAGCGTTACCCACCAGGGCACGCCGGCCGCACGCTCGGGCTGACCCCCGCGCACCTGCGGAGCGACCCTCGAGCCCGACCCGACCCGCTGCTCGATCAGCCCGTCCCCGACCAGCTCGCGATAGGCGTGAACGATGGTGCTCCGATTGACGGCAAGGCGCTGCGCCATCGTCCGCTCGGGAGGCAGGCGGGTGGACTCCGGCAGGGTGCCGGTCAGGATCGCTTCGCGCAAATGCTCGTAGATCTGGCGGTAAAGAGGGACGATCGAGCGGCGATCGAGCGCCGGCAAAACGCCGGACCATCCAATTCTCGACACTGGATGACTCCATTTCGCGCAAACTCCTGGGGAACGCTCCTACCGCAGCGAAACGTTAGGGATGAGCACTTCGGCAGAACATCACGTCGACGCGGCGGTCATCGGCGCCGGTCCAGGCGGTTACCACGTCGCGATCCGGCTCGCGCAGTTGGGCAAGAAGGTCATCTGCGTCGACCGCGACGAGGTGGGCGGGGTCTGTCTCAACTGGGGCTGCATTCCGACCAAAGCGCTGCTGCACGTCGGCGAAGTGATTCGGCATATCGAGCGCGCGGGCGCGCTCGGGCTCAAAGTGCCCAAGGCCGAGATCGAGCGCGAAGCGGTCGCGAAGTTCAAGAGCGACGTCGTGAACGCCAACGTCGGCGGCGTCAAAACGCTCTTCAAAGCGAACGGCGTGGAGTTTCTTCATGGCGAGGCGACATTTAAATCGCCGACCGAGCTGGACGTGAAGAGCGGCGAAACCCGCGAGCTGCTGGCGGCCGCGGAGATCGTGATCGCGACCGGCTCGGCCCCGGTCGACGTCAAGGCATGGCCGCGTGACGGCGAAACGATCATCAACTCCGACGACGCGGTGCGGTTGCAGCGCATTCCCAAGCGTCTGCTCGTCATCGGCGGCGGCGTCATCGGCCTGGAGTTTGCGACGGTCTATCGGCGGCTGGGCGCCGAGGTTCTCGTCGTCGAGATGATGCCGCAGATTCTCACCGGCACCGATCTGGAGATCGGCAAGACGCTCGGACGGATTTTGAAGAAGCAAGGTATCGAGATCATGCTCGATACCAAGGTCGGATCGGTCGAGAAGATCGCAGGCGGCGCGCGCGCCACGATCAACGGCGACGGTACGGGCGGCAAAGACGAGACGCGCGAGTTCGATACGGTGCTCGTCGCCGTGGGGCGCCGCCCCGTCACCGACAATCTCAACCTGAAAGCGGCCGGCCTGGAAACCGACGAGCGCGGCTTCATTTCGGTCGATCGCCAGCAGCGCACCGGCGTGCGCAATATCTTCGCGGTCGGCGACGTAACCGGTCCGCCGCTGCTCGCGCACCGCGCGATGAAGCAGGGCGTGGTGGCCGCTGAGGTGATTTCGGGCGATCGCTCCGCGGCGTTCGATCCCGTCGCGGTTCCGAACTGCATCTATACCGATCCCGAAGTGGCAACCGTCGGCCTCTCGGAGGAGGAGGCAAAAGCCGCCGGCCACGAGCTGCGCATCGGCAAATTCCCGCTGGCCGCGAGCGGCCGCGCGCGCACGATGAACGAAACGGAAGGAGTGATCAAGCTCATCGCCGACGCGCCCACCGATTTGCTGCTCGGCATGCATATCGTCGCCCCGCAAGCGGAGTCGCTGATCGGCGAGGGCGTGATCGCCTTGGAGATGGGCGCGACGCTCGAAGACGTCGGCCTTTCGGTTCATCCGCATCCGACGTTCACCGAAGGAATCATGGACGCCGCCGAGTTCGCGCACGGGAAAGCGATTCACCTCATAAATCCAAAACCCAAAACTCCGGTGGGAGCCTGAGCGATTGGCAACGCAGGCGCGCTTGTTGGATCTCGGCCTGCGGCCGTATCGCGAGGTGTGGGAGCTTCAACGCCGGCTGCACGAGGCGGTGTGCGAAAGGCGCGAGCCCGACACTTGGATCGTCGTCGAACACCCGCCGGTGGTCACGCTGGGCCGGCAGGCGAAAGGCGAGCACGTCTACTTTTCGGCCGCGCAGCTCGCGGCGCGCGGCGTCGATCTCGTTGCGATCGAGCGCGGCGGCGACGTCACCTATCACGGACCGGGGCAGCTCGTCGCCTATCCCATTCGAAGGCTCGAGCGCTTTCGCGAGGTCGTCCCGCTCGTGCGCTCGCTCGAGGCCGCGGTCATCGACGTCTGCGCGCGGTTCGGCGTTGCGGCCGAGCGCTGGAGCGGGCATGCCGGCGTCTGGATTGGGCGCAACCAAATTTGCGCGGTGGGCCTTGCGATACAGCGGATGGTCTCGCTGCACGGCATTGCGCTCAACGTTTCGACCCGGCTCGACTACGACCGGTTGATTCTCCCGTGCGGCTTGAGCGAACGCGGCATCACGTCGCTCTCGGCCGAGCTTGGCCGCGCGGTGACCTTGGACGAAGCCAAGCACGCACTGCTCGAAGAGATCCAGCGCACGTTCGACGTCGCGTTCGCCCAAGCTGAGTTGGTCGCGTAGCGATGGCGATTACCGTCGATTTGCTCGCTCGCCCGCCCTTGGAGGTTCCGGGCCTGCGCAAGCCGCCGTGGCTGCGCGTTTCCCTGCCGAGCGGCGACGACTACGAGCGCGTCAAGGCGAAGGTCAAGGCGCTCGAGCTTCACACCGTCTGCAAGGAAGCCGCGTGTCCGAACGTGGCCGAATGCTGGGGCGCGGGGACGGCAACGATCATGATTCTCGGCGACCTCTGCACGCGCGGCTGCCGCTTCTGCAACGTAAAGACCGGCAACCCGCGCGGCGAGGTCGATTGGCTCGAGCCTTTGCGCGTCGCCGAAGCCGTGCGCGATTTGGGCTGGAAGTACTTGGTCGTAACCGCCGTTGACCGCGACGACCTTCCCGACGGCGGCGCGCTGATCTTCGCCAACACCGTGCGCGCGATACACGAGCGCGTTCCGGGCGCTCGCGTCGAGATTCTCAGCGGCGACTACCGCGGAGACCTGCGAGCCGTGGACATCGTCGTCGACGCGCAGCCGGACGTCTTCGCGCACAACGTGGAGACCGTTCGCCGGCTCACGCCGTTCGTTCGCGACAAGCGCGCCGGGTACGATCAGTCGCTCGCGGTGCTCGCGCACGTGAAGGCGCGTGCGTCGCACCGTTACACGAAGACGTCGTTGATGCTCGGTCTGGGCGAGACGCAAGACGAGATCGCGGAGGCGATGGACGATGCGCGCGCGGCCGGCGTCGACATCTTCACCATGGGGCAATACTTGCAGCCGAGCAAGAAGCATTTGCCGGTCGTCGAGTTCGTGAGTCCGCAACGTTTCGAGCAGCTCGGAGCGCAGGCGAAGCGCCGAGGTTTTCACCAGGTCGTCTCGAGCCCGCTTTCGCGCAGCTCGTACCACGCCGAGCAGGCGTTCTAGACATTTCGCCGGCGCCGCGCAACCGCGGGTACTAGCCTTAGGTTGGTAGTGCTGACGTGACGAAGGTCTTCCTAACCCGGCCGGTCCTCGCGGCGGTCTGTTCCTTGATCATCATGATCGGCGGGCTCGTCGTGATGCCGACGCTTCCGCTCGCGCAGTATCCGCAGATTGCGCCGCCGGTCGTAACGATCAGCGCAACCTATGTCGGCGCGTCGCCGCAGGCGGTTGAGGCGCAGGTCACGACGCCGCTCGAACAGGCGGTCAACACGGTCCAAGGACTTCGCTACATCAGCTCGCAGAGCACCCAGGGCACCTCGACGATAACGTGCACCTTCACTCTCGAGACGAATCTCGACATCGCCGCGGCCGACGTTCAGAACCTCGTTCAGTCGGCCGTCGGACAACTCCCCGCAACCGTTCAGCAAGTCGGAGTACAAGTCAGCAAGAACTCCGGCTCGTTCGTCATGGGCGTCGCGCTGACGTCCTCGTCCAAGCAGTATAACACCCTCTTTTTGAGCAACTACGCCCAGCTCAACATCGTCAACGATCTGTCGCGCACTCCCGGCGTTTCGCAAGTGCGCGTCTTCGGCCAGCGGCAGTACGCGATGCGGATTTGGCTGAACCCGCATCTCCTCGCACAACAGGGCCTCGATGCCGGCGACGTCGTCTCCGCGCTCGAGGAGCAGAACGCCGAAGTCGCGAGCGGCAGCATCGGCTCGGCGCCCGAGTCGAAGAATCAGCCGTATACGTACACGGTGAACGCGCTGACCCAACTCGAAACGCCGCAGCAGTTCGCCAACATTATTCTGCGCGCCAATCCCAACGGCGGCTTCACCCGGCTGGGCGACGTCGGGCGGGTCGAACTCGGCGCCGAAGACTACACCAGCTCGCTGCGCTTCAACGGCAATCCCGACGTGATCGGAATGGGTATCTTGCAATACCCGACGGCGAACGCGCTGCAAGTCTCTCAGGGCGTTCTCGCCGAGATGAGTCAGCTGTCAAAGCAGTTTCCGCCCGGAGTCCACTATACCGTCGCTTTCAATACGACCGACTTCGTCGCGGAGTCCGTCAAGGAAGTCGTCATCACCCTTTTGCTCTCCATTCTGCTGGTGGTGCTGGTCATCTACGTCTTTCTGCAGAACCCCAAGTCGACGTTGATACCGGCGGTGACCATCCCGGTTTCGCTGGTCGGGACCTTCTTCGTCATGAAGATCTTCGGGTTTACGATCAACACGATCACGCTCTTCGGTCTAACCCTGGCAACGGGGCTGGTCGTCGACGATGCGATCGTCGTGATCGAGAACATCGCGCGGCACATCGAGATGAACAAGGGGCGGCAGAGCGGCATCGCCAGCGCCGCCGAGGCGATGCGCGAGATCCAAAGCGCCGTCGTCGCCTCGTCGCTGGTGCTGCTGGCGGTATTCATACCGGTCGCGTTCTTTCCGGGGACGACCGGACAGCTTTACAAGCAGTTCGCGCTGACGATCGCCGCCGCGATTTCGATCTCGCTCTTCCAGGCGCTGACGCTCTCGCCGGTGATGTCGGCGCGCCTGCTGACCGGCGAAGTCGAGTCGCAGTTCCTCTTCTTCCGCTGGTTCAACGGAGGGCTGAAGCGCTTCCGTCAATGGTATGCCTCGGAATTGCCGCGAATGTTCCGCTACCGGTGGATCGTTGCCGGCGTATTCGGGCTTGCGCTGCTGATCACGCTGCTCATGTTCGTGCGCACGCCGACGTCGTTCATTCCGTCCGAGGATCAAGGCTATTTCATCGTCTTGGTTCAAGCGCCCGAGGGAACCTCGCTCGAAGGCGAGATCGCGATCTCGAAGAAGGCCGAAGCGATCATCCGCGGCCAGCCGCAGGTGAAATACATGTTCAACGTCGGCGGCTTCAGCTTTGCGGGCGCGGCTCCCAACCGCGGCTTGATCTTCGTGCTGCTCAAGCCCTGGAGTCAGCGCAAGGGCCCCGGCGACGGAATCGACGCCGTGATCAACCGAATCAACTACGGCTTCTTCTCGCAGATACCGCAAGCGCAGATATTCGCCGTCAATCCGCCGGCGATCAACGGCGTGTCGAGCTTCGGCGGCTTTCAGTTCGAACTCGAAGATCGCACGAATCTCGGCTTGCCGGCGCTCATGAAGACGGCCTACGCGATCATGGGTACGGCCGCACAAGATCCGCGACTGATGAACGTCTTTACGCAGTTCCGCATCAACTCGCCGCAAGTTCAGATCGACATCGATCGCGATAAGGCCAAAGCCATCGGCATCTCGCTGACCGACATCTTCGACACGCTCGAGGTCGATCTCGCCTCGCTCTACGTCAACAACTTCACCTATCTCAATCGCTCGTGGCAAGTCGACGTGCAGGCCGACGAGCCCTATCGCAATCGCGTTTCCTCGCTTCAGGGCTTGTACGTCAGCTCCGGCTCGGCGGCAAACAACATTCCCACCGGAACGAATCCGTTTGCGACGCCGCCGCCCGGCGCCGCGACCACGACGACCAACGCGACCGGGACCGTGATGACGCCGCTCAGCGCTCTGGTCAACATACAGCAGGTGATGAGCGCTCCGGTCATCACGCATTACAACTTGTACCGGAACGTAGAGCTGAACGGACAGAATGCGCCGGGACACGGCTCGGGCGAGGCGATCGAGGCGATGGACCAAATTGCGCAGCGCGTGATGCCGGCGGGAATGACGTATGAGTGGTCGGGGCTTCAGCTCGACGAGATCGCCGCCGGCAGCTTGAGCACGTTGATCTTCGCGCTCGGCCTCGTCTTCGTCTTTCTCGTCCTCTCGGCGCAATACGAGAGCTTCATCGATCCGCTCATCGTGCTGCTGGCCGTGCCGGCCGCGCTCTTCGGTGCGCTCGCATTCATGAACTTCCGTCACCTTCCCATTCCCGGACTCTTCGATCCGAATTTGGCGCAGGACGCGTACGCACAGGTCGGCTATGTGATGCTTATCGGACTAGCAAGCAAGTCTGCGATCCTGATCGTCGAGTTTGCCAATCAGCAGTTGCGCGAAGGGGCAAGCGTCGTACAAGCCGCGATGCGCGGAGCGCAAACGCGACTGCGCCCGATATTGATGACCTCAATCGCTTTCGTCATCGCGGTGATTCCGCTCGTCTTCGCCACCGGCGCGGGAAGCGCGGCACGTCATTCTCTCGGCACCGTCGTTTTCGGCGGCATGCTCGTCTCGACGTTCCTCAATCTCGCGATCACGCCGGTGCTCTACGTCATCATTAAATCGCTCGAGCTGCGCGGCGATCGTGCACAACGCGACGGAAAGTCGCACGGCGAGCTGGCCGAGCGCGAGCCGCTAACGCCGCGCGCCGAAGTGTAGCGAAAGGATTTAGAGCCCTCAGGCGCAAGTCAGCGTTCATGCCGGCGAAAAGACTTCGCACCGTCATCGGAGCCGTAGCGATGCTTGCTATCGCCGTCTGCGCACTTCCCGCGGCAGCCGACGACGGCACCGGCGACGTCTTCCAAAAGACGATCGTCCCCGGTGCGAACGACGCAATCAAAAGCGTCATGAGTCAGCCGAAGCCGCGCAAACGCGCTTCGACCGTCGCGCAGGCGCCGCCGGTGAGTCAACCGCCGGTTGGTCCCGTGCTGGAGTTGCCCGGCGACAGAATCATCTATATGCTCGATGTCTCGATGGCGCAGCCGTACGGTGACATCGGATCGTACGGGAAGCAAGGCTGGCTGATGGGCGGCATGGACGCAATGCTCGGTTACAAACTCAATTGGTCGACGAAAGTCGTCGCGAGCATGTTCCAGCTGCAACACTGGCCGTACGGTTTCAATAGCGGTCTCGCGCCGGTCTACCTGGCCGGCTTCTCCAATCCGGTCGGCTGCGCCGACCTGAGCGGCGGCAACGCGTGCGGCCCGGGCGCCGGGCGCAACATCAACGTCCGCACGAAGGACACCTTCGGCGTTTTCATGTTGCAAAAGATGATCCTCATCAAGTCGGACAAGCTGCCGGGACCGGGAGCGATTCCGATCGTCATCTCGCCGACCTACGTCGCCCGCGGTGGACAGATCGGCTTCTCGCCGAACAACAACGACGTCGTCCCATTCACCTACAATCTGCCGGACGGTCCGGTCGAGAACATCCCGGTGCGAACGGCGCAATATTACGCGGTTGCCGTCACGCTGCCGTTCTTGAAGACGCCCAAGATGTTCGGCACGTTCACGGTGGCGCCGCAGTGGCTCGTTCACACGGCGGGCGCCAACGTCGGCAACTCGATGCAGCTTCCCCAGGTTCTCTATCTCGAATACACGCCGCTACGCGGAACGACGTTCTTCTTCGAGCCGCAGAGCGCGCGCGACTACTTGCCGACCGATCCCTATCCCGAGCACCTCATCGCGTACTTCTTGGGCGTATCGCAGCGGCTGACGAAGTACGCGTTCGTCCAGGCGGTACTCAACAGCGGCAACCCGACCAACCTCGGCGCCGACGGCATCGTCGGCATCAAGTGTTTGACGGTCCAGCAAGCCATCAACAATGCCTGCGGGCTCGCGATCGGCGGCCTCAAGGCGACGCAACTGCAACTGCAGTTCGGCGTCGGCTCGCCGAACGTCTTCCCGTTATAGTTTGCGAGGCTCGAAGATGGAACTCTCGTACGTCCGGAAATCATTCGCGTTAGCTCTCGTTGCCGCGCTCGCAGGTTGCGGCGGAATCGGCGGCGGCGGCTCGTCACCGGTGCTGCCGGGTCAGACGCTCCGGTACGCGCAGCAAGCGATCCTCACCAACATCGTCGGCGTCGGCGATAGCCTGACGGCCGGCTATCAAGCCGACGGAATAATCGGAACGCCGGATTTCAAGAATCCGATCTATCACGGTCAGCTCGTTCGACCCGGGCAGGAAAACGGCTGGTGGTCC
>JASHOM010000014.1 GCA_030041115.1 Vulcanimicrobiota bacterium
AGGCTCGGCCCGGTGACGCCCCACTGGAGCGCCTCCTCGGGGGTCAGCACGCCGACGTCGATGGTGCGATCTTGAAAGATTGGATTTGCCTGCAGCAGCCCGCGCAGCTCCCGCATCCGCCCGGGAAACTTTTCGATCAACGCGTCGAGCTTCTCGAGCGAACCGGCGGGCAGATCGCCGTTGAGACCGCCGACGCGAATGTAGTTCGGATGCATCCGCGCGCCGCCCGAGGCTTCCTGCAGGTCGAGGATATTCTCGCGCAGGTCGAAGCAATAGAAAAACACCGAGATTGCGCCGAGGTCGATGCCGTGGGTGCCGAGCCAGACGCAGTGCGAAGCGATGCGCGTGAGTTCCATGGCGAGCACGCGAACGACCTGTGCACGGGGCGGAACGCGATCGGTGATGCCCAGGAGCTTTTCGACGCCGAGCGCGTAACAGAGCGCGTTCGAGGACGGCGCGAGGTAATCCATGCGTTCGATGACGGTCTGCGTTTGCGTCCAGAAGAGCCCTTCGGCGGTCTTCTCGATCCCGGTATGCAGGTATCCGATCTCGGGATCCGCTTTGACGACGTTCTCGCTGTCGATTTCCAGGACGATCTGCAAGACGCCGTGCGTCGAGGGATGCTGGGGCCCCATCGAGAGCACCATCGTGTTCTCGGTGCGGCTGACTACGTCGGCGGAAAGCGGTGTGGCCGATGCCGTCATGAGCCGCGCGCCCGCTTTACTTCTTCCTGCAACGCTTCTAACGTTCGCCCGGCCGGCGGGGTTCCCGCAACGACATTACTCTTATTCGCGAAGCTGGGCCGAGGAGCGCGTTCGCGCGCCGGTCCGCGCATCGGATAATCCTTGCGCAGCGGATGACCTTCCCAATCGTGCGGCATCTGGATGCGGCGCAAGTCGGCGTGCCCGTCGAAGACAATTCCGAAGAGGTCGTAGACCTCGCGCTCGGCCCAATCGGCCGACTTCCATAAATCCATGACGGAGGGCAGATGCTCGCCGTCGTCAACGCCGCAGAGCAGCCGCATTCGCTTGGGCGTGCCGACCTCGTTCACGCTCGCCTTTTTCGCGGGAAGCGCGAGCAGATGGTAAACGACGTCGAAGCGCGGCTTGCGCAACTGGTAATCGACCGCGCCCAGGTCGAGCAACATCGCACAGCCCTCGCCTTTGAGGGCTTCGAGGCGCGCGCGCAGTTGCGCGGGCGCGACCCGTTCGATCGCGGCGTCGTCGATCGGCGGGCGCAGGCTCGGAGGATCGATCGCCGCGCCGGCGATCGGTGGAGTTTGCGTGCTAGGCACGATCTTCCCTCGAAGTTAAGACGTCAGGCTCGGGCCAAAATGCCACCGCGGCCGCCCTCTCGGATCTGCTGCTGGATGAGATTGACGGCGTAGAGCAGACCGTCGGGAGTCGGTGGACAACCGGGAACGTAGACGTCGACGGGAATGATCGTGTCGACGCCTTGGATGATGGCATAGTTGTCGAAGATTCCGCCGGAGCTGGCGCAGGCGCCCATCGAGATCACCCACTTCGGATCGGCCATTTGATCGTAGAGACGCTTGACCACCGGCCCCATCTTCTGGGCAACGCGTCCGGAGACGATCATGAGGTCGGCTTGCCGCGGCGAACTGCGAAAGACTTCCGAGCCCAGACGCGCGATGTCGTACTCGGGCGCCGTCACGCTCATCATCTCGATGGCGCAGCAGGCCAGCCCCATCGTGAGCGGCCAGACCGAAGAGCTCTGCGCCCAACGGGCCACGTCGTCGAGGCGCGCAAGCATGAACTGGCCGGGACCTAGCGCCATACGAAGCCGCCCTTCTTCCACACGTAAACGTAACCGATTGCCAGGACGACGATGAAAATCACCATCTCGAGCAAGCCGAAGACCCGCAGCGCGTGCATCTTGACCGCCCAGGGATAGAACGACGCGGCCTCTACGTCGAAAACGACGAAGAGCATTGCGATGAGGTAGAACCGAACCGGAAACCGCCCGGCGACGGGCGACGTGGGCTCGACGCCGCATTCGTAGGCCTCGCGCTTGTGCGGATTCGGTTTGGCTCGGCCCAACAGGCCGGGGATCACCGTAAAGAGCAGGGCGGCGGCGACTGCGACGCAGAGGTAGATTGCGACGGGACCGTACGGATTCATGGCTTGTGAACGTTTTCACAAGCGGCTCGGGACACCTGGCAAGCATCCCCTTGAGCCCCGTGCTCCAGGGAACTTCGGGTGCGTAAAGCGTACTCGTTAGCCGTGCGCCACGCCATTTTGGGGATGCTGCTGCTCTTCGCGCTGGGAGATGCATGTTCGCCGCCGGCCAACATCGTCGGCGTTCAAGACTTCGGACGCGTCACCGGTCGAGTGCTCGACGCAATGACCAATCGCCCGATTCCGAATGCGCTGCTCTCGGTCGGCTCGCTCTACACGACGCGCGCCGACGTCAACGGCGGCTTTACGTTGCGCGCCGTGGCGGGGGATCAAACGGTCACCGCGCGGGCAGCCGGCTACGGCACGACGACCGCCGATACGACCATTCCCAAAGACGGGACCGTTTCGATCGGCTACGTTCGCCTGGTGCCGCTGATCTATCCGGCCGGTCAGCCGACGCTGGCCCCGCCGGCAACGCCGGCACCGCGCGCTTCGCCGACGCCCGCGCCCGCGTCCTCGGCTGCTCCAAGCGCAAGTCCGACCGCGGCAGCGGCATCGCCGGCTGCGGCGCCGCCGGCCGTGCCGAGCCCCAGCCCGAGCCCTTAGCTCAGGCGTAGCGAGGCAAGATCGAGGTCGTACTCGATCGAGCGATAAATCTCGTCGGGAATCTCACCGGCGCGGCGCATCTCCGCGATCGCCCGCCGCTCGGCGTTGAGCGCTTCCTTCTCGAGGCTGCGGTCGACGCGGCTCTCCTGGAACTGCGCGCCTTCGTCTTTCTGCGCTTTGCCCCGCAACGTCGCTATGCGTCGCCGATATTCCTCAACGAGACGCCCCGCGATCTCGCGCTCCGGCGCCGTCCGATGGTGCGACTCGCCGTCGCGCAGGCGGGCGATGCCGGCCTCGAGCGCGCGGATTCGCAATCCGGTTTCGCGCCTGGCGCCGTGACTCGTCTCGGTGACGCCGAGCCATTCGATCAGCGGTCCGAGCGTCAGCCCTTGCAGCACGAGCGTGACGAAGATCACGCAAAAGGTGAAGAAAATCGCCACCGTCCGCGCCGGAAACGGATTGTCGCCCAGCGTGTAAGGCAGCGCCAGCGCGATCGCGAGCGAAACGATGCCGCGCATGCCGGCCCAGGAAAGCACGGCGATCTGCTGCCAGGTTGGATTCGGATCGCGTTTGCGCAGGCCTCGACTCAAAACTCTCGGCAGGTACGTCGCCGGAAAGATCCAGGCAAAGCGCACGACGATCACCGTCGCGCTGACGAGCAGACCGTAGAGCAGGTAATCGCGAACGTGCGGCTCGAGCGTTTCGACGATCGCGGGCAGCTGCAGGCCGATCAGCAGAAAGGCAAAGGCATTGAGAATGAAGGTTAGCACGCGCCAGACCGACGAGCCGACGACGCGCGTCTCCGGATCGATGAAGCCCGCGGAGCGCCGGCCGAGCAGCAGGCCCGCCGAGACGGCGGCGAGCACGCCCGATACGTGCAGCTCCTCGGCGGGCAGATACGACGCAAACGGCGCCAGTAGGAAGACGAGGCTTGCCGTAATCGGATCGCGCAAGCCGCGGTGGGCCCAAAAGCGCAGCGCGCCCTCCAAGACGAACGCAACGGCAACCCCGACGAGCACGCCGCCGGCCGCTACCACGACGAACGCGCCGCTTGCGCGCAGCAGCGAAAACGTGCCGGTGACTGCCGCCGCCAACGCAAACCGGTAGAGGACGAGCGCGGTCGCGTCGTTCATCAGACATTCGCCGCTCACGACCGCGGCAATGCGCCGCGGAACGGCGATGCGCTCGAAGATGGCTTCGGATGCGACGGCGTCGGGCGGCGACACGATCGCTCCGAGCGTAAAGGCGATCGGCCACGTAAACTCGGGAACGGTCGCGTGAACGACCGCCGCGACTGCGGCCATCGTGACGATCACCAGTCCGACCGCGTGCAACGTGATCGGCCGCGCGTTGCGCTTGAGAGCGAGCCAATCGGTGGACCACGCGGCGCTGTAGAGCAACGGCGGAACGACCAGCAGCATGATGAGGTCGGGATCGACGTGCGGGCGCGGCAAGTGGCGCGAAAAGCCGAGCAAAACGCCGCCGATGACGAAGACGATCGGATAGGGAACTCGCAAGCGATTTGCCGCAACGCTGCACAGCACGACCGCGCCGAGGAAAGTAACGAGAACGAGCGCTTCAGCCATCGCGGTGGTCGGCGAGCGTTTCGTCACCGAGCGTACCGGTGATTCGACGCGTTCCCTCCAAGGCGCTCTCGCCCGAACTCACCGGACGGGTGACGAAGACCACCGCCATCGGCGGGATCTTCGACTCATAGCGGCTTGGCGCCCCGCTGCGAAGAAGCTTCAGCCGCACCATGCTGCTGAATGCCGCCGGCGCCGCCGCCGGAATCATCCTGATCGCAATCACGCTCAACGACGTCTTTCAATCGGTCGTGATGCCGCGCGCTACCGGACGGCGCTATCGCATCAGCTTTTACGTCTGGCGCTCGGCTTGGTACGTTTGGCCGAAGATCGCGTGGCGGATCCATCCGACCGACGGCGATCCGCGGGAGGATTTGCTGGCGGTCTTCGCCCCGTTCATGCTCGTCTCGTTGATAGGGCTGTGGGCCGCGCTTCTGATCGTCGGTTTCGCGTTTCTGCTGTGGAGCATGCGCGCGGCGATCGCGCCTCCGCACGCGTCTTTCGCGACGTTGCTCTACTTCGCGGGAAGCTCGCTGTTGACGATCGGATTCGGCGACGTCGTCGCCCGCGGCGCTCTTCCGCGCCTCGTTTCGGTGCTCGCCGCCTTGGCCGGACTTTCGTTTCTCGCGATCGTCACCGCCTATATCTTCGCGGTGTTCGGGGCGTTTCAGCAGCGCGAGACCTTCGTCGTAACCGTTGCCGCCCGCGCCGGGGCGCCCCCGAGCGGCGTGAACCTGCTTGCGATCGCCGGCTACTCCAAGACGTACGAGGACTTTCCCAAGCTGATGATGGACGCGCAGCATTGGGCCGCTTCGGTGATGGAGAGCCACCTCGCATATCCGGTGCTGGCCTTCTTCCGCTCGAGTCACGACGAGCAATCGTGGGTCGGAACGCTCGGCACGCTGCTGGACGCGGCAACGTTGGCGATAACCACCATCGACAGCGACCGCACCGGGCAAGCCCGGATCTTCTACGCCGTCGGCCGCCACGCGGCGCGCGACCTCGCGCGTTACTTTCGCGTCGACGTTCCCGACGAAGGCGTGGGCATCGAGCGCGCCGAGTTCGAGCACGCCTGCGACCGCCTCGCGGCGACCGGATTTGCATTGCGCGACCGCGATGAGGCGTGGGGGCGCTTTAGCGGAATGCGTTCGGGCTACGCCGGGCGGCTCAACGCGCTAGCGGCGTTCTTTCAGATTCCCCCGCTGCAATGGATCGGCGACCGGTCGATCTTCCTCATCGGCCCCCACGGCGAGTTTAAAATGCATGCGCCCGATCGACCCGGTGGAGGAACCTCTTGACGTCGCCGATCGGCAGCGCAAAGCCGATGCTTCGCTCCTCGTCGAACCGCGACTCGGCCACGCCGACGACTTCGCCCGTCGTTGCAATGAAGACCGGCGCACCGCTTTCGCCCGGAACGATCGAGAGCGTCACCTCGAGCGCGTCCTTGCGAATCGAAGAGAGACGCCCGGTGTCGAGCGAGGTCGCCAGGCCGAGCCCTTCGTCGTCGAAATCGTCGGGGACCGGATAGCCGAGCAGGCCGATCTCTCGGCCGACGTCGCTCTGCAGCGGCGACGACGAAGCAAGTGAGATCACCGGCAAGCCACGGCGCGGCGTGCGCAGCAACGCGAGATCGAGGTCTTGATTTGCCGCGATGATTCTGGCCGGCGCCTTCCAGCGATTGCCGATCGTCACGTGCAGATCCCACGCGCCCTCGATCGCGTGCTGCACCGTGAGGATGTCGCTTCCCCAAGCACCGGTCGCAACGACGAATCCGGTCGCGTACGCGTCGTCGTAGCGATCCTTCTTGTTCTCCGGCGGCACGCGCATGGAGAGAAGCACGACGGCCGGGCGCAGACGCTGCACCGAGGCCACGAACGCGTCATCGTCGTCGCGCGCGCATCCCGCCAGGGCAAAGATGACGGCGAATACCGCCGGTCCGGCGCGACGAATTGCCTTCATCGCAACGAGAACCCGCTCAAAGAGTCGGCCAAAGAGGAGCGCAAGGCATCGAGACCTGCTCCGGTTTTCGCGCTGACGTAAGGCGCGCCTCCTTCACGAATCGCCTCGGCCGGCATGAGATCGGATTTGTTGAAGACCCGCAAGCGCGCCGTGCGATCGAGCTCCAGCTCGTGCAGAATCGCTTCGACCGCGCGCTCCTGACGTGGCCATTGCGGATTGCTTGCATCGAGCACGTGCAGCAGGAGATCGGCCTCGCGCAGCTCCTCGAGCGTCGCGCGAAACGCGTTGACCAGATCCTTCGGCAGGTCGGTGATGAAGCCGACGGTATCGGCAACGCGGACGTACGAATGCGGCGCCAGATAGGCTCGCCGGATCGTCGGATCGAGCGTGGCAAACGGACGGTCGGCAACGTACGCGTTGCTTCGCGTGAACGCATTGAGCAGCGACGACTTACCGACGTTCGTGTACCCGACGAGCGCGACGAGCGGCTCGCGGTGAGGCGCGCAACGGCGGATCGCGCGACGGCGGCGAACTTGCGCCAACTGACGGTTGAGGACGCTGATGCGCTCGCCGATGCGGCGGCGGTCGACCTCGAGTTTCGTTTCTCCGGGGCCGCGCGTCCCGATGCCGCCGCCCAATCGCGAGAGATCGGCGCCGACGCCGATGAGATTCGATTGACGGTAGCGCAGCTGCGCCAGCTCGACCTGAAGCTTTCCCTCGCTGCTACGCGCGTGACGGGCAAAGACGTCGAGAATGAGCATCGTCCGGTCGACGATCGGCAGCGGTACGATCTTCTCGAGATTCTTGCGCTGGCGCGGGCGCAGATCGTTGAGGGTGAACAGCAGGCCGGCCTGCAGCTCCTCGGCGCGCTGCGCGATTTCGCGTGCCTTGCCGCTCCCCACGAGCGTCGCCGGATCGACCGCGTCGCGGCGTTGCACGATGCGCTCGAGCACCGTCGCGCCGGCCGCGTGGGCGAGCGCTTCGAACTCGCCCAGCTCGGCGCCGATCGACTCCTCCATGGCGCGAGTTTCAACCGCGATGACGATTGCGCGGGCGCTCATTGCGTCGCCAGCGGCGTCAAGCGATCGACGAGCCACCGTATGCCGTCGTTATAGGCCGGGCCCGGACGTTCGATCAGGTCGGGATTGACGTAATAGACGCGATGGAGTTGCACGGCCCGCAGGCTGCGCCACGGCTCGCGATCGAGCACGCTGTCGAGACGAATCGAGGCGTCGGCAACGAGCAGATCGGGCTGGCGGCGCACCAGGGCCTCGGCGCTGTATTGGCCGTAGGCCGCAGCGAGGTCGCTCGCGGCGTTCGTTCCGCCCGCGAGCGCGATGAGCGTGGTGATGTACGAATCCGCGCCCGCGGTCCAAATCGGCCCGCTTCCGAGCACGACGAATACGCTGGGCCGACGCCGATAGGCTTTCGTTCGCGCGTGGAGCGCCGCGGTCTCGCGCTGCAGTCGCGCGATCGTCGCGCGCGCTTGGGGTTCGCGTCCGGTCAGGGCGCCGATCGTTGCGAGGTTATCGAAGATCGACGCGTACGAATCGTCGCCCAGCAGCACGACCCGCAGGTGCGCGCGGCGGAGCGGCTCGGTCAGGCGCGTCTGCGCGGGAATCCCGATGACGACGCTCGGCTGCAGGGTGAGTATGGCTTCCGCATCGACGCTGCTCGCATCGGCGACGCGCGGCAATCCCTTTGCTTGCGGCGCGTCCGTGAACTCTGAGACGCCGACGAGCTGCACCCCGGCGCCAATCGCATAGACGTCGTCGGCGAATGACGGCACGAGCGTGACGACTCGCCCAACGCTGCCGCTCGCCGCGAGCAGCAGCACGCAGCCGGCGACGGCGAGCGCGGGGATCAGACGCATCTCGTGCGAGTACGCAAGAAGGAAGCCGCCGACCTTTGGGCAATTCGGGGCGTACGTTTGCGCGGGAAGCCGGTGTGAGGCCGGCACGGTCGCGCCACTGTATGCGGGGAGCCGCCCGAATCCACTGTCCGGAACGGATGGGAAGGCACGGGCACCGGTGACGATCCGCGAGTCAGGATACCGTCGCAAACGATGTTGCAAAATCCGCCTCGCGCAAAGGAAAGGATTGCCATGCTTCCAGCGATCGTTGCGGCGGTCGTCGCCGCGTCGTCACCGTCGCCTTCGCCAACCCCCATTCCGCAGATCGCCCACGTCGTGACGAGCGATCGCGGACTCGAGTCAGCCGCTCGAACCGCTCGCACGACCTATGTCGTCACCGCGGCGCAGATCGCCGGCGACGGCGATCGCACCGTCGCCGACGCGATCGAAAACGTTCCCGGCGTCAACGTCGTTCGCTACGGCGCCTTCGGTGCCGCCGCAACCGTCGGCATTCGCGGAACCTCCTACGAACAGGTCCTGGTATTGATGGACGGCCAGCCGATTGCGGGCGGCCAAATCGACGACGTGGATCTCGAGCAGATCCCGGTCAGCGGCGTCGATCGCATCGAGATCGTCGAAGGCGGCGGCTCGACGCTCTACGGCTCGGGCTCGATCGGCGGCGTCATCAACATCATCACCGCGTCCCAGCCGGCGCATAGCAGCGCGACGCTGTCGACCGGATCGTTCGACGAGCAGAGCCTTCAGTTCACCACGCCGTACGTGTCATTTCAGCGAACCTATGCCACGAACGACTATTCCGTAGAGAACGCGCCGAACCGCGGCAACGCGCAGGCGGGCTTGACGGGAGCGACGGCGCGCTACGCGCATTCGATCGGAGCCCTCGACGTCAGCTTGAGCGCAAACATCGCGAGCGCGGCGGTCGGCACGCCCGGCGAGCTGGGATACTACTCGCCGACGAGCGAGCAGGGTAACGTCGATCGCAATTTTCGGCTCGACGTCGAAAGCAAACGGCCACGCTCCACGGCAACGCTCGAGCTCGGCGACTCGGCGGCCGATCTTTCCTACACGTGCGATACGCCCGTCGATTCCAACTGCCCGAACTCGTCGTATCCGACTCCGGCTCCCCCGATGAAGACGAATCCGCCCTACGCGCAAATGCTCTACGATCAGCATTGGATGGCGAGCTTGCGCAACGCCGTCGGCGACGACCGGCAACGGCTCGTCTACGGCGTCGACCTGATGCGCGGCATCGCGCGCGTCGACCAAGGCACCGGCGGTGGCTCGCCGTTTGCCGCCGACGACGCGCCGATCTTCGATGACTACGCGCAGACCGCCGCATACGTACAGTCGCAATGGTTCGGCGGCGGCGGCCAACAGCTCTACGCGGGTCTGCGCGGGGAGCGCGACGGCGGCGTCGGCGGCGCCTACTCGCCGTCGATCGGCGGCATCCTCCCGCTCCTGCAAGGCCTGCAGCTCAAACTCAACGCCGCGACGGCTTTTCGCGCGCCGACCGCCGAAGAGCTCTACTATCCGGATTACTCCAATCCCAATCTCGTGCCGGAACGAACGCGCGTCGGCGACGCAACGCTCGCCATGCCGGCGCTCGCGGGCGGCGTGTCCCTGGGATGGTTCACGACGAGCGGAACGAATCTCATCGTCTCGCCGCCGCCCGACTACATCCCCGAGAACGTCGGACGCGCATCCATTGCGGGTCTCGTGCTGACCGCTTCGACGCCGCCGGTTCACGGTTACCTGGCCACGCTCGACGTGACGAACCTCTATCGCGCCCAGGACCTCGATGCGGATTCGCGCCTGCCGGGGCGCGGGCCCGTCTTCGCAGTGGGGCTCGCGTTGCGCTACACGGCGCCGCCGAACAGCCGCTTCGACGGATTTCGCATCGCGACCCAGACTCAAGGCCCGCAGGAGCCGCCGGATCCGTACTTATCGCCGGAGTACGCCGTCTATCAGCCGGCAACGTTCACGCAAGTCGACGGCGACGTCGGGTATCGGCTCGGCTCGCGACTGCTGCTCACGCTGCGCGGCTATAACCTCGGCAACGACCGCTACGCGCTCTACGCCGGCTATCCGATGCCGGGACGCGCGGTCACGCTCGAGCTGAGCAACCGGTGAAGACGCTGCGCGGGCTCGCGCTCCTGCTCGCCGTGCCGGCCGCCGGCGCGGCGAGCATGCTCGTCGGCGGAACCCCGCTTTCGATCGGGCAGATTCTCGGGCAACTCGCGCATCCGCATCAAGCCGCCATACTCAATACGATCGTCTGGCAACTGCGACTCCCCCGAGTCTGCATCGCGGCGACCGTCGGCGCGTCGCTGGCGCTCTCCGGGGCGATGCTGCAGGGCATGCTGCGCAACCCACTGGCCGATCCCTACCTCACCGGCGTCAGCGCCGCGGCGGCTGCCGCGATTGCCGTCGCCGTTCTCGCCGGCGTCGCGGTGAGCGCGCTGCCGGTGATCGGTTTCGTTGCCGGACTCGGCGCGGCGCTGCTCGTCGCGGCTTTCGCGCGGCGCGGAAGCGGCCTCGATGCGAACCGCCTCATTCTCGCCGGAGTATCGCTTTCGACGCTCTTTGCCGCCATCGTCACGCTCGCGGTCGTGCGCGCGCAAAGCGGCGACTACGCAAGCACGATCGTCGCATGGCTCGCCGGATCGATGGCCGGACGAGGTTGGCACGATCTCGCCATCGTCGCGCCGTACGCGATCTTCGGCGGTTTGCTCGCTCTCGCCTCATTTTCGGCGCTCAACGCGCTGAGAATCGGCGACGTGCGCGCGCGCGCGATCGGTCTCGACGTGGACCGCGCGCAGTGGTTGATTCTCGGCGGATCCTCGCTGCTCGCCGCAAGCAGCGTCGTGTTGGCGGGGCTCGTCGGATTCATCGGGCTCATCGTGCCGCACCTGGCTCGACGCATCGTCGGATCGGATGCCCGCGTGCTGCTCCCGGCGTGCGTCGCGATCGGCGCCGCGCCCTGCATGCTCGCCGACGCGATCTGCCGGGCCGTCGTGGCGCCGGCCGAGCTCCCGATCGGCGTGCTGCTTGCGTTCATCGGCGTCCCGACGTTTCTCTATCTGTATCTTCATCCGGTTGCCTCGCGCGCAAGTCCGGGCTGATGATCGAGTTGCGCGACGTCGCGGTCAGTGTCGCCGGACGCAGATTGCTCTCGGGCATCAACGCCGGCGTTGCGACCGGCGAGTTCGTCGCGCTGCTGGGGCCCAACGGCGCCGGCAAAACCACGCTGCTGCGCGCGATCGCCGGACTGCACGGCCTGGACTCAGGCGAGATCGCGCTCGACGGAGTACCGGCGGCGGGTCTCGATCCGCGCGAGCGCGCCCGGCGGGTCGCGTTCGTCACGGGCGACGAGATCACGTTCGACGCACTTTCGATCGCCGACGTCGTTGCAATCGGACGATTTCCCTACCATCGCTGGTGGGAGTGGCAAACGCGCGACTCCGATGCGAGCGCGGTTGCGACGGCACTCGCAGCGGTAAAGCTGGAAGGTCTGGGCGATCGCCTTCTTTCGACGTTGAGCGCGGGCGAGCGTCAACGCGTTTGGATCGCGCTGGGGCTCGCACAGCAGACGCCGATTCTGCTCGTCGACGAACCGACGAGCCATCTCGACGTCCGCATAGCGCACGAAATTCTAATCCTGCTGCAGCGGCAGGCCCGGGCGGGAAAGTCCGTCCTCTGCGCGCTGCACGACGTCAACGAGGCAGCCGCATACGCCGATCGAATCGCGCTGCTCTCCGGGGGAAAGCTCTGCGCGTTGGAACCTCCGCAGTCCTTGCTGAGCGGCTCGCTTCTCGAACGGGTCTACGACATCCCAATGGAGCGGATAGCGCTGCCCGACGGCGGGCTGCGCGTGCTCGCGTACGACGCGGCCGTCAGGGTTGAGCGGCCGGCTCCGCCCGAACGTCGGAGCCAAGCACCCAACGCGTGAGACCGCGTTGCGGCCCGCTCGTAATCACGACGCCGACCGCGTCCGCTTGGTGAAAGATGGGCGACTCGACGTAGTTCGGCACGCAGGACACGACCATCGCGCGCGTGTCCGGTGCGACCAGGATGGCGTGCGGCAGCATCGCTTGCGCCTCGTCGAACGAGGCGGCATTATAGTCGCGCAGGCGGGCTCGCGAATCCCAAAGCAGGACCGATGGATCGTCGGTCGTGCTGTAAAGCACGACGTGCATGCCGCGATGCACGCTGCAATCGGCGCCGGCGGGGGCGACCGCCGTCAGCCAGAGGAGGACGAGCGCGACCGCCGATTTACCCACCGTCGTGCTCCTTGTCCAAGACGCGAACCGTGAGAATCGCCAAGTCGTCGCGCACGCGAACGCCGCCGCGCGCGCGCACGGCATCCACGAGCTCGTCGGCGAGCCGTTGCGCGTGCTCGCTGCCCGCCGCGATCAGCTCCGCGGCGCCGGAGGCAAGAAGCGGCTTCCCCTTCCGGTTGCGGACTTCGGTCAAACCGTCGGTGCTGAGCACCAGCATGTCGTCAGGCTCGAGCTCGATCGTCTCGGATGAGAAGGGTTCCTCCATGACTCCCAAGACCGGACCGGTCACGGCGAGCTGGCGCACCTGTCCGCGCCGCCGGAGGAACGTACAATCGTGACCCGCACTGCCGTAGTCCAGACGGAACGTCGCCGTGTCGAGCAAACCGACGAACATCGAAACGAAGAGATACGGATCGCCGACGGCCTTCGAAAATGCGACGTTGAATTCCGAGAGCATCTTGGCCGGGTCGTCGTGGCGTACGGCAATTGCCCGAACCATGAACTTGATAAACGCGGTGAGCACGGCCGCATCGACGCCTTTTCCGCTGATGTCCGCGATCAAGACCAAGGCACGGTTGCTCGAAAGGCGGTAGACGTCGAACACGTCGCCGCCGACGGCGAGGTGGCTGGTGGCCGACAGATACGCGCTGCCGACTTCACAGTGCGGCAACGGCATCGACTCGCTGCGGAAAGCCTTCTGTAGAATCTGGGTGACCGTTCGCTCCTGCTCCAGCTCGCGATTGAGCCGCGAACCGTACACGTTGAAGAGAATCGCAAGTATCCCGAAGATCAAGACCCAGATGGCGCGTAGATACGACGTCCGGTTCAGTTGCAGCGCGGTGCTTTGGACGAGCTCGGAATCGGTGTCGGCCAGCGCGGCTCGAATCGCGGCAACGGTCCGCGTTTCATAATCGGAGAAGACCTTATTTCGCTTGTCGAGCTCGACGAGGCGCTGCGTCGGGTACGCGAGCAACGGGCCGGCCACGCCGGAGCGCCATTGGTTTTGCAGATCCGAGTACTGATGCAGCAGCCTGCGGGGGCCGGCCATCTGCTGCTTGCTCAAGACGGCGCGAATCGCGGCTTCCTTGCCGTCGAAGCCGGCGGCGGCTTGGCGATATTGACCGACGTAGAACGGATCGCGCGTCAGCGAGTAACCGCGCAGCGAATTCTCTTCGTCGATCTGCAATCGCAGCATCTCCTCGAGCAGAATTTGCGCCTGTTGAATTTGCGCCTCACGCGCGAACGTCCCGGCGATCTGCGCTTGCGTTTCGAACGCCCCCTGCACGGCGAATGCAAGCGACAGCACGAGGAGCGCCGTCATCAACAGCGTCCCGGTGACGTGCGTTACCGGCGCGTTCTTCACAAAGGCGTCACCGACGCGCGGTCGAAGAACGGCAGGCTGTGCCGGCCCGCGTGGATCCCACGATCTTCAAATCCTACGACGTCCGCGGGATTTATCCGTCCGAACTCAGCGACGACGTCGCCTATGCCATGGGCCGCTCCTTTATCGCGCTCTTGCGGGCGGACCGCTCGGACGCAGGGCGCCGCGTGACCGTCGCCGTCGGTCGCGACATGCGTCCTTCGGGGAAGGAACTCTCCGGCGCGTTCGCGCGCGGCGCGGCCGAAGCCGGCGCCGACGTGGTCGACATCGGAATGGTTTCGACCGACGCGCTCTACTTCGCGGTTGGAAAACTCGAGTTCGACGGCGGCGTCATGATTACGGCATCGCATAATCCGGCGCAGTACAACGGGTTGAAGTTCACCCGGTCGCAAGCTGCGCCGATCTCGCTCGATACGGGTCTGGCGACGATCCGCGACGAGTTGCTCGCCGGAGTCCTGCCCGCCGAGAGCGCCGCGGCCGGAAGCGTTTCGCGCCGCAACGTCCTGGACGATTTCGCGCGGCACTGCCTGTC
>JASHOM010000151.1 GCA_030041115.1 Vulcanimicrobiota bacterium
AAGCTCGGCGGTTGAATCGGCGGTCATATGGCACATTAGCATCCGCCCAAACTTCGCGTACATATCGTCAACGTAAACGCTCACGTCGCATCCTCACTTGGTGCGGTAGCAGAGACTCGCAGCTTTGGGTCATCGCGAACGAGGTGGCGGAAGAACTCAGCGCACTCCGTAGCGATACGCGACGTTTCGCTGTAGTCGGGCCACGATTCGATCGGCCCTCGACGAACGGCTCGGAAGGCGACGTACCACCCGTACTTGACAATCTCGTCCTCGCTCAGCGCATCCGGCTCATGGGTTGGTGCGGCAGAGGCGCGGAGGGCTGCTTCGAGAACAACCATCGCTTTTTCGAGATAGTCGGCGTGGATTGCAGCAGGCTCTGTATCTAGATCGTGCTCTAACATGTATAAAGCGACTGCTCCTGCATTGCGCATTTCCAGCGTCACGCTCACGGCTTGCGCAGCGGCGAGGCGTTCGACGAGATCGGCCACTTCGTCGCGCGTAAAGAGGCGATGCGGCCTCTGCTCGCGCGGCAGGCTCTCGTTGCCATCGTTGGCGACCTGCGGCGCTCGCATTTGCGCGACCAACGCCTTCGCCTCGGCGCTCGATGTCGGCGGGGTCATAGATACGCCTCATGGTCGCGGTACGCATCGTCAACCGCGCTTTCATGGGTATCGGGACGACGGCATGATGGGCACCGTTTTGGGCCGCCACTCTTTATTGAGCCAGAAAACTTTTTGCCGCAGTCAACGCACTCTCGCCACGTTGTTGGCACGGGATTAGGCATCGCCACCCTCCCTACTGCGGCCCAAACTCGGCGAGGTCATCGCTCGTAAACCATACTTGCAGCCGTGCCGCCTATGCAAACTCCCAATCCTATCCAACCTCCCGCATTTATATCGCCACTAAAATGTGCCCATAGTCCAGAGCAGAATGCAAGACTAACTCCGCCGACAAATATCCAAAGGCTCCTCACGCTTCACTCTCCTTGCTGCCGCTCACGGGTTCGCCTCCCGTTGGCGGTCGATTATGTTCATGCGTTCGACAGTGCGCAGTCCAAGTTTGGTCGCAACAATCCAATCGCTCGGCTCGTCCTTTGCTTCGTCCCATTGAAGCGCGATGAGGTCGTGGTCAAACAGGTACTCAGCGGATTTTTCGCCTAGAGCTAGCTCGAGCAATCCAAACCGCATCGGCTTTCGCGCGATAGCGCGCAGTTGATGCGCTTGAGCCCCCGATAGCTTAAGCATCGCTCACGGGTTCGCTGCGGACTTCATCTTGTGCGGCGCGTTCGTTGTCGTGTAGTGTTTTGCCGTATTCCAGAGCACGATGCTGTTCTTCGCGCGAAAGATGCAACTCGTCGCGCAAGTCGTCGGCCGGGTCGTCCCAACCGTTTGTAGCCCAATCGCCCCAAAGTCGCGCAATCCGCTCTCGTAAGTTGTCGCTGCGGACTCCAGATGCGAGGGCTAGAATACGTCTGCGAACGTAGGCTGCACCCTTGGCGAAGCCATGCGTAAACTCGTCGCTGTTGTCGGCTAAAGCGTCGGGGTCGCTATCCTCGCCGCGCTTGCAAAACTCCACCACATCCGAGATTTTGCGGCCCCAATCGTCGGCAAACATTGCCTTGAGGTCCGCATCCGGTTCGCAGCGCCGTGCTTCCCAACCGGCGACATGCATCCAGCGCAAAACGTCAGCGAGGCTGAATGTGCGGTCGTTCGGATTGGCTTCGAGCTGCTTCTCGACGGCGTGACGCAAACGGTATGCAGCCGCTTCTCGCGCACCCTCCGCTTCCGGCGTTGATGGATGCTTGCGACCCTCCCTACGAGCGAGTTTTCCCTCGGCGGCTTTTGCGCGGTCGCGCCAGCTTTGAGCAAGAGTCATCAGCGCGCCGAACTCGTGGTCGTACTTGTTGCGAGATCGCATCTTTGCGGCACGTTCGCCCCGGTAGTAGGCAGCGTTTCTCGCCGCGTCTGCATCTTCGGCGTAGAACAACGCCAAGACCGCACGCATCCCCTCGCGCATCGTGTCTCGTAATGCGGGGAACGATGGGTCGTCTGTGCCAAGGCCGACGCAGTAAGCGTCCACCATTTCTTCAAGGCGGTCCTCGACGGCGGGGCCGTGCATTAGCGGCGCATCCTTCGCTTCCGGCTGCTCCATCGAGGCGAGTACGTCTTTGAGGAGGGCAACCACGTTAGCGATTTTGCCGAAGTTTGTCTCTTTGTAGACGGGCTCACGATTTTCGATTACTGCTGATTGTGCTTCCGAAGGGTGCCGACCCCATCCTGAAAAGATAAAGTCGGGATACTTTCCTGTAAGGTCGAGAAAGGCGTCCCTAACGCCATCGCGCATCGGTCCGTCCGAGCCTTTCGGCATCGTGTCTCGGCGCGCAAATCCGACTAGGCAGGACCACGAATCGGCTTCGTAGTTGACGGGCCGCTCTGGCTCCCGTTGTATTTCAACGAGGTCCGTAATCGCGGCCGCGATTCGCTCGCGCAGGTCAGTCGTCATCGCGTACTCCGAGGAAAGCCGCCAAGGCGGGCGGAAGCGGCTCGATCACTAGCGGCGGATCGGTGGGATGCAGGAAGTTCCACCGTGCCGCATCGTCGTTTATCTGACGCCACTCGGCGGCAAGCTCTCTGCGGCGCTGCTCTATCCTGCGGCGCCTAAACAAGACATCGTCACTCATACTTCCTCCTCGCTCTGCGGCAACGTGGCGGCTTCCATCGCGTCGGCGTACTGTTTGTGCATCGTAACGATCTTGACCATATCGAGATACCCTTTTGCTCGTTCCTCGTCGCTCAACACGAGGTACTTTTCGTTTTGCCCATCGGCCCGCTTTCGGTGCAGGTCGGGGTCTTTGGGGTCGTCGGTATTTCTGGAATCGCTCATTTGCCTTCTCCGCCTTTCTGTGCTGGAATACCGTCGCCGTGAAGGATGAACTCAACGAGCATTTCGTCGGCGCTGTCGTCATCTTCCCCAGGAAGCCCGAACGTCTCCATGAGTTTCTCCGCGCGCGCCCTCATCGCTCTCAGAGATTGCAGCTTTCCTTCGTAGAAGTCGCGGGCGTATTTTGCTCCAGCGAGGAACGACGCACACGGCACGTTCCTGGCCGGCGCAACACGCAGAGCGGCCAGAATGCCGCTTGCGGTGGCCAGTGAAGCGCGGAACTTTTCGGCCTTTTGCAAGACTGCTTCATCCGAAAGCAGCGGCTTCGCGGCAGAGTTACTCATCGCGTGCTCCCGTTCTTGTCGCTCGGATATTCTCGAATGCGCAAATCGGCGGGGATCATCGAGTCTTGAGGTCTAAATGCTGAAACCTGCTTGAAGAAGAACGCGATGCCATGCTCTTTGCAACGGTCGCGAATATCGCGCGCCCAATAGAGATTCATCGGACGACGCTTTGGGCCGCTCTCACCGCCGACAATCACCCAATCAATGCCCGTAAGATCGAGCCTATCGAGCGAGCCGAGAAGCGGTTCCAGCGACAGAAAGCGTACAGCCGCAGGCGCCTCCCGTAGCATCTGTGCACGCCACCCGAAGTTGCCCGTCTCGATTGACACCCCGAGCCAGACGTTGGGATACGGCATTGTGCCCGGTAGGACAAGGCGCTCGACGAAGCGGGCGTCGGAGTTGCCGAGCCATTCCAGCGCAAGCAGCATGCGCCGCGTCGTCACGTCTCGAAGGTAGCGGCGCATCCGCTCGGGGCGCTTCGTGAGCACCTGAAACGTGTGGTCCTTTGCCGCGCCCATCACCGCGAAGACTATGTCGATGAACGAGTCCGGCACGTCTTGATGAAAGAGGTCGCTCATCGAGTTCACGAACACGCGGCGAGGCTTGCGCCATCGCAGCGGCTGATCTAATCGCTCCGTTCGAAGTTGCACATCGAATCCATGCTCGAACGGGTGTCCCTTCACGCCACGGAACCGCTCCGCGAACGTCTCAGCGTAGCAATGGTCGCATCCGGACGACACCTTCGTGCAGCCGGTGACCGGATTCCAGGTTTGGTCGGTCCACTGAATTTTCGTGTTGGCGCTCACTCGATCTCCTTGAACTCAGTTGCGCTCATGTGGCCGCCACACCGGCCGCAGACGCGCTCGGGCCGACCGCGCATATCCCTCGACCGTGCAATCTTTGAATGCAGGTTGCACAACGCGCATCGGCAATATGGACAACGCCGCGCCGCCGGGCGCGCACGCAGCTTGATCGCGCAAGCCTCGCAGTTCACGCTGCTGGCCTCACCGGCGGCTTCCGACGTGGCACCGGCGCCTTCGACGCCATCGAAATCAAGCGAAACGCTTTCGCCTCGCGATCGGGCGGAACTCGGACGGCAAGAGTTCGGTCACCGTGCCCATCGAAGGCGTCATGGCAATCTCGGCATCCTCGCAGCACCACGTCTCGATGCGAGACAGCGCCAGCACATTCTCGTCTCGGATAGATGTGCGCGGTGTCAGTGGAATGACGTCCGCACTCGATCCAGCGGCGTTCTTTCTTCGACCACCGTTCGAACCGACAGATCGTTCCGTCTCGCGCAATCGCTTCACGACGTTGCCGCGCATTGTCGCGCTGCGTATCTTTGCGCGAGAGTAACGGCCGGTCACTCATTTTTGAGGCCGGTGCCTTTGCATTTCGAGCAGACGCCGGTACCGGTGCAGTCGGCGCATTGCGGCCGACGCCGCGAGGCTTTGCCTTCAGCTCGATCGATCGCTTGCTGCACATGATCGGGCAACACTCGATGCGAGCCATTGCGTTCCATGTCGCTCACACTATCGCTCATCGGACCGTCACGGTGCGCGTTTCGGCTACGCCGCTCAAGAGTGGAGGCTGCACGAGGCCACCGGCAATGCGCCGACGCAACTCCGTCCCGGTTGCATCGAGCTTCTTGCGCAACACCTTCGTGTGTTGGCGCGCCGCTTTCGCTTCTTGGTCGGCAGCCATCCACTCGTCGTACTGATCGGCCCATTGCCGCGTGAGATCTTCGATCGGCAATTCGATGAGCGTTGGCTCTTGCGGGGCGCCGGTTTGCCCATCGAAAGCAATCTGCGCCGTCGCGCCGTCAACCGTCGTCTCTTTCACTCGCTCGACGAGCTCGAGTGAATCGGCGGTGTACCAGCCGAACCCCGCGACGCGAACCGTTGCATCGTCGGCGACCTCTTGGACTATGGCGCGCTTGTCGATGTGGTTGCCCTTTGTGATCTCGACGAGATCGCCGACGGCGAATCGTGATCGTGGATGAAGCTGGATGATGGTGGACGCGTTCATGCTAGCCTCTCTTGCATCATGCGTTCGCGATATGACTCACCTTCGACGCGTACGAACTGCCCGCATAACTCGCGGAAGCGATCGAAGATCGCATCGCCGATCAGTTCGTCTAAGCCCTTTTTGCGCCAACGAATTGCGATATCCGCCGGCATATGATTGCTCGTAACGATGACCGGTCTCCGGCGATAGTAGCCGCCCTGTTCGTAGCGTTGATTGATCAGCGCGAATAGCCGTTGCGACGTGTACGACGTGAACTCGGCCTTATCGATATCGTCGAGCACCAGCACGTCGACGGCGGCAAGCCAATGGATCACGTCGACCTGGTTCACGCGCGGCTTGCCGTTGCGATCGTAGTTCGCCTTGAGCTGATCCATGAGCGCGATCACCGAAACGAACGTCGCAGCGATCGCCCGATTTGTCAGCGCATTGACAATGCCCGCGGCGAGGTGTGTTTTGCCTGTGCCTTTCCCGCCACACAACCATACGCCGCGCTGCCCATCCACGGCGACGATATCCCGTGCGATTTCGAGCGCCATCGGATCACCAGGCGGGCAATCGTACGAGTCGAGCGTTCGCTCGGCAAAGCGCGGCCCGAGATTTGATAGCCGCTGGGCCATGGCAACGCGATGGGCGGCATTGCGTTGGCCAATCTCGTCGCGCAGGGCCGCATCGCGTTCTCGCTCTCTGACCTCGCGTTGCTCCGGCGTCAGGTCGCGCTGCCAGGCGAGGAACTCCTCGAAGCTGTGTGGGTAGGGCGTGCCGAGGGTCACGATCGCAAGCCTCGCTGCTTGGGCTGCAACGACGCCAAGAAGCGCTCGTCCGCCGTCGCGTCGGCCGGATCGCGGCGTTCGCCGTCGACCGCCTGGAGGTATCCAGGTCGGCGTTTTTCCTGGGGGGGACTTTTTATTAATTTTTTAGGGGGGGTTAATTCGTTACTCTTAGGGACGAATTCAAATTTTTCGCGCGCGCGAGCCGGTGAGGTCTCGGTGAGGCTCCGGTGAGCATTAGAGGAGTCCTCTTCGGCGAAGTCTCGGTGAGGATATATAGAGGAAGGCGGTGAGGCTCCGGTGAGATTTCCGGTCGCTTGCTTCGGTGAGGTCTCGGTGAGGCTCCGGTTCACCGCGGCGGCAAACGGAGTCAGCAACATCCGGGCCTCGTCATTCGTAAATCGATGCCCCAACGCACGCGTCAGCATGATGGCGCGATTGATCGACGGGCGGTCGTCGGCACGTTGCAATGCCAAGAATATCTCGACCATCGTCCGCTTCCAGCTAGCCTCCATAGCTCGACGCGAGCGACAATGTGAGACCGAAAATGAGGAGTACCACCGCGATCACCGTGACGACCCACCCAAGGCAATCCGCCGCCCTACCCCCGAAGGTTTGCGCAGGTTCGTCGAAACCGGTTGCCTCCGGCTCAGACACCGCATCGAGCAGCAGAAACGCTCTGAGGGCCCGCAATGCCCGCGTTTTCGGCTGCGGCATCGGCCGTGACCGCGGCTCGTCGGCGTTCACGCGGTGACCGCCGTGCGACGCCGTTCGAGCACGTCGATCAGCTGGTCGAGTTCGCCGGCATCGAGCTGACGCGGGTCCTGCGTCCGGTGGTTACAGACGCCCAGGACGAGCACGCCGAGATCGCCGTGATTGAGCCCGAGCTGATCGCGCAGGATTGCGACCTTGCGCAGCTTCGGCTCGATAGACGGCACGTTCTGTGCCGCCGACGACGCAGGTGTGGAGTGCGCCGCCGGCGGCTTCCCATTACTACTTCCCAAGGAGACTCGTCGAGACGGGTCCGTCAACTCTCCGAACTGTGGAAAGGTCAGTCCAGAGATCGCCTCACCCAACCGAATGCCGGGCGAGGACGTTTTTTCAACGTGGAAGAGCGGGGGCGCCTTGGTCGGATCGCCCTTCGGCTCGATGCGGAAAATATAGTCGAAGCCGTAGCGGAACTGCTCGTTCCCAACAAACTTCATCCCGTCAATGCGAAACTCACGGCCCTGGCGGACGAGCTTCGTCGCAGCGTGCATCGAGTAGAGCAAATTTTTACCGGCAACCGAAAAGACGAAATTCAGCGACGTGAGAAAACGCCGGTTCACAGTGACCCAATCGGTTACGTACACGATGCCACGATCGGTCTCGCGCGCCTCGGTGTGCTCTTCCACCAGCTTCAGGTACAGTGCGCTGCCGGAATCGACCCCGACGCTGTCACAGTCGAGCTTGCCGCTACGAATCTCTTTGACTGCTAGCGCGAAATCAGAGAGCGTCTGGACTTCCGCGTGCGCGAAGCTGAACTCGGTTTGCCGCACGGCAAAGTTCCGGGCTCGGTTTTCAATGTCGAGTAATGCGAGCTTGGGCGCGCCCATCATAAAGTGCGTTTTGCCGGCGCCCTGCGGACCCCACAGGAGGATCTTCGATACGGGGGCTTTCGCGGTTTCGGATGATGGCTTGAAGAGGCTCATTGCGGCACCTCGCGCGCAATCGTGCTCGCGATTGCATCGAATCGTGTCATGCCGCACCGACCGCCGGAGCGTGCGCTGCTCGTTCTTCCTGCAGCATCACCATGCGAATGAACAACTCGTTTTCGTCGAGCACCGCCGCCGCTCGGCTGATCGTCTTGAGGCGCTCGCGATAGCTGCAGGTCTGGCCAAACAGTCGGAGGTGACACGTATGACGGTGCGCGCGCTCGAGTTCGTCGGCGCGTTGCGCGATCTCGCTTGGAGTCATCATGATGCAGCCTCCGCTGGCTCGGCCTTTTTTGAGGTGATGGCCGGATTATTGCGGATGGACCGGAAGAACACGCCGCCGGCGGAAATCTTCGGATCGACCAGCGCATCGAACGTCTCTCGCGCAACCGGCGCGTACTGATAGACGGTGCCGCTGGTGAACTCGATTTCAAGCGTCAGCGTCGCTGCGTCATGACCGGCGCTCTTGATGGCGGAGGAGCGAATCTGCTGACGCGTCATGACACGCTCTTCAGCGCGCTCTCACGCGGCTTCATGACGAGCTGCGGCAGCCCAATCGCGACTTTCGGCGAGCCCTCTTCCACAATCGCGGCAATCTCGCCGCCGTACTTGCGCGCGTACGTGTCGAGCTTGTGCAGGTCCGCGCCCCACTTCGGGACGGCGCCGCCCTGAATCGCCTGTGGGATAATCGCCGGGTCGATGGTGCCCTCCAAGGACCGCACGAACACGGCCTGATTGAAGAGATCGTCAGGGAGAATGCCTTTCAGGCGACGCAGCACGTCGATGCGCTTGTCGCGCTCGTATCGCTGCACCAGCTCGGCTTCCAGCGTCTCTCCCGCGTACGCCCGGCCGCCATTGGCCCCAATGTCGGCGACGATGCGGGTCTTGGCGGCTTCGATGGCCTGCGCGACCCCGGCACACAACGCGGTGAACTTGTCCCGCGCCTCCAGCAATTGTGCGGTGAACGACGCGACGTAGTTCATGAGATCATCGGTCGACGCATTGTC
>JASHOM010000015.1 GCA_030041115.1 Vulcanimicrobiota bacterium
GTCGAAGCACCGTTGCGGAACTTGCGGACTTCGCTTGCGTAGACCGCTTCGGCCGATTCGCGCGCCTGACGCGCGGCGTCGAGCTTCGCTAGGGCGGATTGGTAACTCTGCAGCGCGTTGCGCGCCTCGGCGCCGATGCGTTCCTCCACCCCTTGGATCAAAATTTTCGCTTGCGCGGTTTCCTCGCCGGCGAGACCGCGCAGACCGCGCGCGACGCGACCCTGGATCGGATAGCCGACGATCATCGCGACGTTGAACGCCGGGAAATAGCCGGCCCACATGCTGTGGTACGCCCACGCCATCGCCCCTTGCGTGTTCGGCGGCGGCGTCGGGCATTGAGGCAAACCCAGGCCGCCGCCCGAAACCGGCTCCTCGCAATATCCCGCGATGAACTTCGGCACGGGTGTCAAGATGCCGGCGAACCCGTTGCTTTCGTATTGCAGTTGCACGTCGGCCTGCGGCAGCGATTGATTCTTCGCAAAAGCCCGATCGACGCCGGCTGCCAGCAGCTTGTCCGCAGCTTGACGGACCTCGGGGCGATTCCGCTTGGCCACCGCAATCACGGCGCCGAGATCGCGTGCTTTGGGCAGTTCTTCGACCGAGGTCGACGGGACGAGGTTGGCATCCCAGATAGGATCGCGGGGATCGGCCGCCACCAGACTCTTGAGCTGGTTCTGCAGTTGCGAAACGTTCTCGAGCGCTAAGAAGACGCCGGCTTGAAAGTTCGAGACTTGCGCCTGCGACTCGACGGCATCGATCGCCGCGCCCTCGCCTCGGCGCGCGAGGCGAACGTCGCTCTGCTGCTGCGCGACGGCTTCTTTGAGCGCTTCCTCCTGGATTGCGACGTTACGCCACGCCGCCACGAGCTTCCAATAGGTATTCTCGACCTGGGAAATCGTGTCCGAGGCGTCGATGAGGGTCTGCGCGGTGGCGGCGTCGGCATTGGCGAACGCGAGCTTGAGCTGACGTTTCGTCGCGTTCATCCCGAAATTCTTGAGCAGCGGCTGCGTGACCGCAAGATCGAGCGTCGCGAGATAGTACGGATTGAACGCGTCGAAGGTCGTGTTGTTATACGTGCGGCTTTGCTCGATGCTCGCCTGATACGTCGTTCCGGTTTCGGCCTGTCCGCTCGCACCGTATTGCGAGGCCGACTGATGCACGATGATGTTGCCGGGGCCGACGGCGGTCGTCGGAGCGGCGGAGGGTCCGTAGGTTCCGATCTCGCCGGGGCCGGCCTCGAGAAAGTTCACCGGCGGATTGACCGAAAAATTCGATTGCGTTTGCCCGTGCAACTGCACGTCGTAGGCACCTTTGGCTTGTACGATGTCGTAATGCGCGACGCGGAAATTCGAGGCCGAGATCGCGAGATTCGGATTCTTGAGCAGTGCCATGGCGATCGCGTCCTGCAGCGCGATGGCGACGAACGGCTGCTGCGTGACGCCGACGATCTGCGCCGCGCCGGACTGGGCGCGCGCCGCGCTGAAACCCGGCGCCACGCTGGGCAGCGGCGGCAGCATCAGCGTCGGAATCTCGGTGGGAATCGCCGCGCCGCGCGGCGCTGCGCCGGGGTTCGCGGCGGTTCGCTGCAACGGCAAGATCGCCGTGGAGAGCGCAACGGCCGCAACGGACGCCCAGACGGCGCGAGTCCGCGGCATCGTCATTCGGCCAGCGCCATGCCGATGCGCGGCCGGCGCAACAGCAGTACCAGCGGGGCGAGACCCAGCGTGATTACCGCGACCCAGCGCGACGTATCGGCATACGACTGCACCGCCGACTGCGACTCCACCAGCACCGCGAGACGCTGCATCGCGTCACGATTTTGCAAACCCCCTTGCGCCATGACGTACTGCTCGGTCGGCGCGCGCCCGAGCGTTTGCGTCGCGGCGAGCTCCGTTTGATGCACGGTGAAGCCGCGGACCAAAAGCGTGATGAGAATGGCGGCGGCGACGCTTCCGCCGATCTGTCGCGATAGATTGAAGAAGGCCGCGGTCGCCGGAACCTCCTTGTCGGGCACGCTCCCGATGACCGTGACCGAGAGCGGCACGAAGATCTGCGCGAGGCCGATGCCGCTGATGAGCAACGGGAGGATGAGGCTGTGAAAATCGGAGAGCGGCGTGGTGATGTTCGCCAGCATCCAGTTGGAGAGCGACAGCAGCAGGAAACCGAACGCCGCCTGCAGGCGGGGGTCGACGAGCCCCCGTTGCGTCACGATCGCGGTAATGGGCGTGAAGAGCAGCACGGCGGCGGCGCGAATCATGACCGTCGTCCCGGAGAGCGTTGCGGTGAAGCCGAGCGAGTTGATGAGATACTGCGGCAGAATGATGATCGAACCGTACAGGCTCACGCCGAGCACCGCTCCCAGGATGCTCCCGGCCGCGACCTGCCGCAGCCGCAGCACGCGCAGATCGACGACCGGTATCTTCGAACGCAGCGTCCACCACACGAACGCCGCCAATCCGCCGACCGAAAACAACGTGAACCAGCGGATGCGCGCGTCGTCGTACCAGTCGTACTGCTGACCGTTCTCGAGCACGAACTGCATCGAGCCCAAACCGATGCACAAGAGAATGAGACCGACCCAGTCGAGACGGCGGTATCGTCCTTCGCTCGGATTACGCAAGAAGTTCCAGATCAGCGTTGCGGCAATGATGCCGATCGGAATGTTGATGAAAAAGATCCAATGCCAGTTCCAGTTGTCGGTGATCCATCCGCCGATGACGGGCCCCAGGGCCGGGCCGACGATGACCCCCATCGCAAAGACGCCCTGCGCTTTGCCTTGCTCCTTGATGCCGTAGGTATCGCGCAGGATCGCTTGCGAGGTCGCGATCAGGCCGCCGCCGCCTAGGCCCTGGATCAAGCGCCAGAAGACCAGCTGACCCAAGCTGCCGGAAAGCCCGCACATCAGCGACGCCGCGGTGAAGATGACGATCGAGGTGAAGAAGTATTGACGCCGCCCGAAGCGCGCCGCAAACCACGGATTGAGCGGTATCACGACGACGTTGGCGATGAGGTACGCGGTAACGACCCACGCGCCCAGATCCACGCCGACGCCGAAATTGCCTTGGATGTTCGGCAGCGAAACGTTGACGATCGTGACGTCGATGATCTCCAACAGCGTTGCGGTGATGACGGCAATGCTGATGATGACTCTGCGCCAGCCGTGCTCGACGACCGCGCTTTCGTAGGAGCCGAACACGACGGCCTACTTCACTTTGACGTATGTTTCGACGCTCATCCCCGGCCTCAGCGGCATGTCGGAACGCATGTCGTCGATTTCGATGCGCACCGGAATGCGCTGCGTCACCTTGACGAAGTTGCCGCTGGCATTCTGTGCCGGTACGAGCGCGTACGTGTTCTCGGAGGCGGGATTGATCGAGCCGACGTGGCCGTGAAACGTCACCCCTTTATAGGCATCGACGCGGATGTCCGCGGGCTGGCCGACGCGCATGTTCCCCATTTGCGTTTCTTTGTAGTTTGCGGTGACGTAGACTTTATGCGGGACGATCGTCATCAGCGTCATCCCCGCGCCGATCGTCTGCCCGACCTCGGCGCTCTTCTCGCCGACGTATCCGTCGTTCGACGAATAGATTCGCGTGTAGTTCAGATTCTGTTTCGCCAGATAGAGCTGCGCGGCGGCGGCCTCGACCTGACTGGGATCGTCGGCCTGCGAAAGCTTTCCTTGCGCCGTCGTCAGCGCGCCCGAAGCTTCGGTGACCCCGGCTTGCGCCGCTTGCACGCGCCCCTGCGCGGCGGCAACGTTGGCCGTCGCTATGCCGACCTGATCCTGCGCGGCGCGCAACTGCGCCGCCGCCCCGGCGGCCTGGGCGCGCGCCGCATCGAGTTGCTGCGAAGCGACGTCGCCGGTGCTGACCAACGAACTGGCGCGGTTCAGGTCGGCCTGCGCCTTATCGTACGCCTGTTGCGCGGCCGGCACTTGCGCTTGCGCGGCGCGCAGCTGCGCGCTCGCCTGAACGACCGCGTCCTGAGCGACGGGCACCTGCGCCTGCACGTTGGCGATCTGACCGCTTGCCTGCGAAACGCCGCCCTCTCCCTGCTCGGTGGTCGCGCGCTGATTTGCGACGGCGAGGTCGTACTGGGCCTGAGCCTGCCGCAGCTTGGCGAGCTCGTCCTTGTTGTCGAGCACGATCAAGAGCTGGCCGCGCCGGACGGCCTGGTTCGTATCGACCAAGATCCGATCGATGCGCTCGGGGATCTTGCTCGTGACCGCAACTTCGTCGGCCGCGACGTGCGCGTCGTCGGTGCCCTCGTGGGAGAGCATGTAACTCAGCCACGGCAAGCCCCAAACGATCGCCGCGGCGATGACGACTATCGCCCCGACGATGAAGAACGGTCGCCTGCGCGGCCGGGAGCGCGACTCGTCGAGGTCTGAGTCTTCCGGGGCGCCCGCACCGGCGCCGTTTCCTTTCGGACCGGCAGTCTTCTGCTGATCTACTTCTCTCGTATCCATTACGAGTTCCTTACTCCATTGAGGAAGACGTCGATATAGAACCGAAGCGCCGCGTCGGCATCGCCCCGGTGAAGGAGCGAATCGGGAAACTTCTTCCGCCCGAGCGCGTGCATGAAAACGAGTCCCAAAAAGACCATCGCCAACTTCTGAGGCTCGCCGCGCACCTCGCCCGCTTCGACCCGGCGGCGCATGAACTCGGTGAGCACCGCAAGGATCGCGAGCTGCGGGCGCCAGGCGGTCTGCGCGAAAATGTCGGTGTCGTACTCTTGCTCGACGAGCGACCAGCGAATGATGTCTTGCAGCGACTCGAAGCGGGCGAGCATCACGCGCGCCATCGCGAGCAGATCGCCGGCGAGCTCGCCGGAGAGTTGCGCGGCCACGTCGGCGAGCTGAAGGTGCCCGCAGAAATGCTGCGCACAGGCCCCGAGCAAGGCTTCCTTCGTCCCGAAATGGCGGAAGAGCGTCGCCTCGTTCACGCCCGCGACCTCGGCGATCTCGCGAGTGGTCGCGCCGCGTTTGCCTTTGCGCCCGATTACGTCGCGCGCGGCAACGAGAATGCGTTCGCGCGTCTCCTCGGGCGAGGCCGATCTCACTCCCTCGAGTTTATGCGTCTCGATCACGGCGCATCGTTCCCCGTTCCGACCGGAACGTTGGTCTCGTAGGCCCCGTACGAGGCATCGGCGACGGCACGGACGTGCGGAATGCTGATCGTCGCGTGCTGCGCCGCGAGCAGCGTATAGGCACCCTCGAGGCGATAGTACTGCGCCATGGTGATCTTCCCGCCGTTCGTGTAGTACCACTCCATCTGCAGGAGCGAATAGTCCGACGGATCCACGTAGGCCAACGTGTGGTCGAGGATGTCGCTGTGGATCTTCTTGGTCATCCGCAGCACGATGGCGGGCCGATCATCGAGCAAGGCGGTCCCGGCGACGGTGACGTTCTGCAGCTTCTCCCACGCGCGCGGATTCCCGACATCGTCGAAGATGCGTTGAAAGCCGCGAGCGTAGCTCGGCATGCGATCGAAGACGACCTCGTAAAAGTCGGGACGTTTGTAGTACGACGTGCCGTCGAGCTTCGGCGCCAAAAATGGGAAGTTGAGCATGCGGACGTCCACGTGAACCCGCGCGCGATACGATCGCAATGCGGGATTGCGAGCGGCCATGCGCGCGATGATCGCGTGCGCGTCGAGCGAAGCGGCTGCCGGATCGGGGCCCGGGCCCGCGCCCAACGTGCCCGCGACGACGGCGCCGGCCAGGATGGGGAGTCTCAGGGCTGATAATTTCATGCGCGGTGCGTGCAAGTAGGTACTTGCACGCGGAGTCTATCACGCCGCCGCCCTGAATGCAAGTGCTTGCACGCACTCGCTCGCTTGCCCGACAGGGTTTCTTAGACCGAAAAGACCCCTTTGCGGTCGCGATGGCGCTTGAAGGGAGCGCGCGCCGGCCGGTAGCCTTCGGCGTGAGCTTGGGAACGGCATAGGAAGTGACCCTGCTTCGTCTTACCGTACAGGCGGTCGCCCGGCACCAGATAGACCTTCACCCGCTGGAGCGCCCAGACCGGCGCTTCGCCGTTGCAGTTGAGCGTCGCGGAGCCCGTCGGTGCGGGGGAGGGTTGCGGCGAGCCGGCACTGCTTGATTTTCCGCTGCTGCACGCCGCGAGCGCGGCAAGCGCAAGCGCGGCCAGGACGAGGGTCCGGTTATTCATGGCGGTGCGATTTCACGCAAGCCTAGGCCAAGACCCGCTTCGCAATTGCCGCCGTCGCTTCGCGGGCGCGTCGCGCGAGGGGCGACGGCTCGCCGACGTAGCGACGCACGCCCCCGACGAACGTGGCTTGTACCCACGCGTCCTCGCCACGGTAGACCAGCGCGTTGAGCGGCGCCGACCATGGATCGATCTTCGAGGCATCGAGCACCACGAAATCCGCCGGCGCGCCGGCGACGAGATCTCCTCCGGCCACGCGCAGCGCCCGCGCGCCGTTTGCCGTTCCCATCGCGTACGCCTCGCCTGCACCCAAGACGGAAGCGTCGAGTCGCCGGATCTTCTGCAGCAGCGCGGCCTCGCGCATCTCGTCCATCAGCGACGGCCGCACGTCCGCATCGGTTCCCAATCCCACGGTCACGCCGAGCGCGCGCAGACCAACGACGTCGCAAATGCCATCGCCGAGATATTGGTTGGTCATTGGATTGTGGATGACGCGAGCCCCGCTCTCGGCGAGCAGCTCGCCGTCGCCGTCCCCGAGATGGATTGCATGGATGGCGACGGTCCGTTCGCCGAGCGCGCCGAGCTCGTCGAGCAGCTGCACGGGCGTGCGCCCGAACCGCCGTTGCGTCTCTTCTGCCTCGTAGCGCGCTTCGGCCAGGTGCACGTGCAGCATGCAATCCCGATCGCGCGAAAACTCGGCTGCGGCGCGAATCATCGCGTGCGACGCGGCGTGCAGCGAGTGCGGCGCGACGCAAACGCCGGCATCGGGAAAGCGCTCCATCAAGTCGCGCGTGCGCGCGCCGGCCGTTTCGATGCTCTCGCGGAACTCGGACGGAACGTGCGGCGCATCCATCCACGTCCGGGCGAGTACGATCCGGATTCCGACGTCCGCCGCGGCTCGGATCGCCGCTTCGGCGTGCTCGTTGCCGGCGCCGTTGAGATAGAAAAACTCGGCAACCGTCGTGATGCCGGCCCCGAGCATCTCCGAGAACGCCGCGACGAACGTCCAGTAGACGTCGTCCGGAGTGAGCCGCGGCACGACGCCATAGAGCGCCTGCGTACGCCACCGGTCGAACGTCCAATCGTCGGCCCATCCGCGCAGGAGAATCTGATAGGCGTGACTGTGCCCGTTGATGAAGCCGGGCACGACGAGGCGGTCGCCCGGAAACGCACGTTCGCCGGACCTGCGCGCAAGCGCCCGCAGGTCGCGGTAATCGCCCGCCGCTTCGATGACGCCGTCGCGCACGAGGAAGGCGTAATCGTAGCGTGGTTCGCCCGCGACGATGGCGCGCGCGCAGCGAACCAGCTCGCTAGCGAGCTGAACCATGCGGGACCGGGCGGCCGTTCTTGACGACCAGCTTGGCGAGATTTCCGCCGAACTGCCAACCGAACTCGTCGAGCGACCCCATCTGCAAGGCGACGAAATCAGCCGCCGCGCCCGTGCGAATGCAACCTGCGGCGACGCGCAGCGAGTGCGCGGCCGCGCGAGTGACGGCGTAGAGCGCTTCGGCGGCGGTCAGTCCGAAGAGCTTACGGCCGTAGTACGCCACGGTCTGCAGGTTGAAGCAGGGAGACGTACCGGGATTGAAGTCGCTGGCGAGCGCGACCGAACCGCCGGCTTCGAGCAGCGCGCGCACCGGAGCGCGCCGCGGCAGGTCCAGATAGGCGACCGTCGCCGGACACGCCACGGTCACAATGCCCCGGCGTGCGAGCGCGCCGACGTCGTACTTCCGAATGTAGTTGCAGTGGTCCACGGCGTCGACGCCCAATCGCGCCGCCATCTCGGCCGCGCCCCCGTAGGCCATTTCGTCGCAGTGTACGCGCAAGCGCATGCCGTGAAGGCGCGCGGCATCGAGATACCGGCGCGTCTGTTCGGGCGAGAAGAACCCGGGCTCGCAAAACGCGTCGGCGTAGACGGCGCCGTGCATCGCGGCGGCCGGAATCACCTGATCGACGAGATAGTCGACGAAGGCTGCCTCCCGGGTGAACTCCGGCGGGAGCGCGTGCGCCCCCAAGAACGTCGCAACCAAGCGCGGCACGTCGGGATCGTCGCGATGTTCGGCGACGAGATCGAGCAGCGCCGACTCGCCGGGCTTGTGCAGAGCGTAGCCGGTCTTCGTTTCGAGCGTCGTCGTGCCGTGCGCGAGAATCATCTGCAGCCGCGGGCGAACCGTCAGCTCGTAAAACGCGGCCGGATCGAGTAACGCTTCGCGCGTGCGCTCCACCGTGTAGAGCATGCCCAGCGGCGGATGCTCGTCGCGAGTGCGCGCCGCGAAGTCGGGCTCGCGATCCCCGGCGAAGAGCGGATGCGCGTGCGCGTCGACCAATCCGGGCACGATCACGCAGTCGGGAAGATCCCAGGTGTCGTCCCGAGCCCTTCGACTCGGCCCGCGGCTCCGCTCGGCCGCGGCGGCGTCGCAGGACGGCGCGATGCTTGCGATCTTGCCGTCTTCGACGACGAGCGCCGCATCGTCGATGCGGCCGAGCGCGTCGAAGTCGATTCCGCACTGCGGAGCTTGCGTGTCGCAAGTCACGATCGCCCTCGCGCGGACGGTCAGAGACGCCAATCGAGGCCTTTTTCGTCGGCGGTTTCGATCGCGATTTCGTAGCCGGCGTCGGCGTGGCGCAGCACCCCGAGTCCCGGGTCGGTCGCCAGCACGCAAGCGAGGCGATCGCGCGCATCGTCGCAGCCGTCGGCGACGACGACCATGCCTGCGTGCAAGCTGTAGCCGATTCCCACTCCGCCGCCGTGATGGAAGCTGACCCAGTGCGCGCCGGCAGCGGTGTTGAGCAGCGCGTTGAGAATCGGCCAATCCGCGACCGCATCGCTGCCGTCGCGCATGGCCTCGGTTTCGCGATACGGTGAAGCGACGCTGCCGGCATCGAGGTGGTCGCGGCCGATGACGATCGGCGCCTTGACTTCTCCGCGGCGGACCAGCTCGTTGAAGGCAAGACCGGCCTTGGCCCGCTCGCCGTAGCCGAGCCAGCAGATGCGCGCCGGCAGGCCTTGAAACGAAACGCGCTCGCGTGCGAGCCGTATCCAGCGCGCGAGCGAGGCGTTCTCGGCAAAGAGCTCGAGCAGCTCCGCGTCGCAGCGGTCGATGTCGCTCGGATCTCCCGAGAGCGCGACGAACCGGAACGGGCCCGAACCGCGGCAGAAGAGCGGCCGGATGAAGGCCGGGACGAAGCCGGGAAAGGCGAAGGCGCGTGCAAGGCCGGCGCGCTGCGCCTGCGTCCGAATGTTATTGCCGTAGTCGAAGACGACCGAACCCGCATCGAGATAGCGGACCATCGCGGCGACGTGCGCGCCGCAGCTCTCCAGCGCGCGGCGCTCGTATTCGCGCGGGTCGCGTTCGCGCAGCTCACCCGCCTCGGCCGGCGAAAGACCCGCGGGAACGTACCCGTTGAGCAGGTCGTGGGCCGGCGTCTGGTCGGTCACCGCGTCGGGGCGCAACCCCATCTCGTAGAGCGCCGGGAACTCGGCCGCCGCGTTTCCTTCGTAACCGATCGAGACGGCTTGGCGAGTCCGTCGCGCATCCTCGATCCGGCGCAGCGCTTCATCGCGCGAATCGACGACGCGATCGAGATAACGCAGCTCCCGGCGCCGGTCCAAACGAGCACGATCGACGTCGACGATCAAGCAGATTCCGCCGTTCATGGTGATCGCGAGCGGCTGCGCGCCGCCCATCCCGCCGACGCCCGCAGTCAAGGTTACTCGCCCCCCGAGCGACCCGCCGAAGTGGCGGCGGGCAAGCTCGGCAAACGTCTCGTAGGTCCCTTGAACGATGCCTTGCGTCCCGATGTAGATCCACGAGCCCGCGGTCATCTGACCGTACATCGTCAGACCGGCAGCTTCGAGCCGGCGAAAGACGTTCCAATCGGCCCATTTCGGCACGAGGTTCGCATTGGCGATCAGCACGCGCGGCGCGCGCGCGTGCGTTTTGAAAACCCCGGCCGGCTTGCCGCTCTGAACGATGAGCGTCTCGTCGCCTTTCAGACGGCGCAACGTCCGAACGATTGCGTCGAAAGCCTCCCACGAACGCGCAGCTCGTCCGTTTCCGCCGTAGACGACGAGGTCGTCGGGGCGCTCGGCGACCTCGGGATCGAGGTTGTTCATCAACATGCGCAGCGCAGCTTCTTGCGGCCAGCCCAGGCACGAGAGATCGGTGCCGCGCGGCGCCCGGACCGCGCGCGGTCCCGCAACGACGTTCATCCCGCGAGAATTCTTGAGGACGAGGACAAGCCCTTCGCTATCGATAACGCTCGCGGATGCTGCTGCTTCGGAGATCGCTCGTTCTCTTCGCACTCGCCGGATTTGCAGCAGGCGCCTTCGACGCGCAAGCGGGCACGACCGGCGCGATCACGGGGCTTGTCGTCAGCACGAGCAAAGCGCCCCTGGCCGGCGTGAAAATCGTCGCCGTGAGCGCGTCGCAGACGGCCGCCGTAACCACCGATGCCGCCGGCCGTTTCGCGTTTCTCTCGCTCGCTCCCGACACGTACGCCATCACCGCATCGAAGGACGGCTTCGAAACGTCCGGCCTGACCGGCATCTCCGTGTTCGCCGATCAAGTGCAGACGCTGCGAGTCGTTCTCGCTCCCTCGCTGCGCACGATTGCGCACGTCACCGCGCGCTCGTCGATGGACCTCGTGAAATCGGGGACGACCAGCGACGTGTACTCCGTGAACTCGACGATCTCGCAGGCGGCGGCGGGGCTCGGAGGCGGCGGAAATCTCAACAACGCCTACTCCGCGATCGCCTCGGTGCCGGGAACGTTCGTACCGCCGAATCAGCAGGGGTGGGATCAAACCGTCTACATTCGCGGCGGCGACTACGACCAAGTCGGCTACGAGTTCGACGGCGTGCCGGTCAACCGTTCGTTCGATAACTATCCGGGCAGCACGGCGGGAACGCTCGGACAACAGGAACTGCAAGTCTACGCCGGTGGTGGAACGGCCAGCGAGAGCGCGAGCGGTCTTGCCGGATTCATCAACCAAGTCATCAAGACGGGCACGTATCCGGGTTTCGCGACCGTGAGCGGCGGCATCGGCTCACCGGCCTACTATCACAACCTGCAGATCGAAGCGGGCGGCGCGACGCCGGACCGGCTCTTCTCCTATTATTTCGGCATCGGCGGCTACAATCAAGACTACCGGTATCTCGATCAGTTCAACGGCGCCAGCCTCGGCGACGTGTGGGGCTATCCCAACATCGCGTACAACGCGACGAACCTCTATTTTGCCGGCGTCTATCCAACCTGCGGTTTCACCGCGCCAAGCGGCCAGGGATTCTACTCGGGGCCGAACTCCTCGCCGATCTACGACCCGTTCACCTTGGAGCCGGGGCAGCGCGGCTACCTGCCGCTTCCGACGGGCGTCGCGAACGATCCGGGCTGCTACCAAACGATCTCGCCCGCGTACGCGAGCTACTCCGACATCGCCGATCGCGAGACGGTTGCGAATTTTCATATCGGCGTTCCGCACCGCTATGACGCCGGCCGCGACGACATCCAGATTCTCTACAACGTCACGGC
>JASHOM010000152.1 GCA_030041115.1 Vulcanimicrobiota bacterium
CGTGATCGAGCCGCGTCCGGTCTTATAGGCCTCGCGAATCGCCTCGTGCCCCAAAATCGTGCCGCCGGTGGGGAAATCGGGTCCTTGAACGATCGCGCAGAGATCGTCGTCGGTGGCTTTCGGGTCATCGATGAGGGCGGCGATCGCATCGGCGATTTCGTTGAGATTGTGCGGCGGCACGTTGGTCGCCATGCCGACCGCGATCCCGCTCGAACCGTTGAGGAGAAGCTGCGGAAGGCGTCCCGGCAGAACGCTCGGTTCGACGCCCTGGTTGTCGAAGGTCGCGACGAACGGAACGGTCTCTTTATCGATGTCGGCCAAGAGGTCGAGCGCAGCGCGCGCGAGACGAGCTTCGGTGTAGCGATACGCGGCCGGCGGATCCGGATCGATCGAGCCGAAGTTGCCGTGCCCGTCGACGAGCGGATAGCGTAAGGTAAAGTCTTGGGCCATGCGAACGAGAGCATCGTAGACCGAGCTGTCGCCGTGCGGGTGGTAGCTCTTGAGCACCTCGCCGATGATGCCGGCGCATTTGCGATGCTGCTTGCCGGGATCGAGCCCCATCTCGCGCATCGCGTAGAGAATTCGCCGCTGCACCGGTTTGAGACCGTCGCGCACGTCGGGGAGCGCCCGCGACGCGATGACCGACATCGCATACGAGAGATAGCTCTCTCGCATTTCGTCTTCGACGTTGACCTGCGCTACGATATCGTTGTTCAATAATCACCTGCACTCATGACGGAACGCCCTTCGACTCCGTGCGGGACGGCCCCGCTGCGCCTCACTCTTCCCACCGAAGCGGATCTGGGCAAATTCGCCGCATCCTTTGCGCGTGGTCTTCGTCCCGGCGACGTCGTTGCGCTCAGCGGCCGGCTGGGCTCGGGCAAGACCACCTTCGTGCGGGCGGTCGTGCGCGAGCTCCACGGCGCCGATCAGAGCTGCAGCCCCAGCTTTACATTCCGTCACCGTTACGACGGCGATCCGCCGATCGAGCACATCGATTTCTATCGCATCGACGATCCGAGCGAATTGTCCGAGCTCGGCCTCGAGGAAGCGCTCGACGGCAGTTCCATCGCGTTGATCGAGTGGTGGCGCAACGCGCCGGATGCTCTTCCTGCGCAACGATACGAAATCGAAATCGAAGGCGCGGGAGACGAGCCACGCACGCTCTATCTTCGACCGCCGCAATGAACGTTCTTGCTCTCGACGGAGCGCTGGGCGCGTTCTCAGCGGCCGTTGCAAGCGGCGGGCAGATCGTCGCGGCGCGCCGCGAGGCCGCCGGAACCGCGCTCGAGCGTGGGCTCGCGCTGGTCGACGCCGTCCTCTCCGAGGCACGGATGACGCCGCAACGGCTCGACCGCTTGGCCATCGGCATCGGCCCAGGCGGCTTTACCGGCTTGCGCATTGCGATTTCGTATGCCAAGTCGCTGGCCGCAGTTTGGGGCCGCCCGCTCGTCGCGCTGCGCTCCTTCGATCTGCTCGAGTTCGGCGGCGATTTCGAGCGTGTGCTCACCGTCGTCGTCGGCCGCCCCGGCGTCATTTCCGCCCGCTATCGCTCGCCGACGCAGACGCGCCGCGCCTCCGGCCGAATTCCCGAGGTCCTGGACCGGGTGCTCGCCTCGCCCCGCGCTCCCCTCGACGTGGTCGGGGCGCCGAAGGACGTGCTGGACGCGCTCGCCGAACGCGGCATTATGGTGCGCTCGGTGGATCCTCTCGTGACGCCCGCGGCGGCCGCAGCCGCGCTTGCGGCAGCTTCGAGCCCGCCCGCGGCGAGCTTACACGAAGTGCGAGCCGATTACGGCGAGCTTCCCGCCGCCAAACCGCCGAGGCTCTAGACTCGCCGCTCGCCATGAAGATGGAGCTCGACAGGCCGGCGCAACGTCCGAGCCGGTTTACGATTCGACCGATGGCCGCCTCGGATATCGGCGCCGTGACTCGGATCGAGCGCTCCTCCTTTGCCACGGTCTGGCCCGCGGACGCGTTTTACAACGAGCTGAGCACCAACAAGCTGGCCCATTACTTCGTCGGGACGTTCGAGGACGAAGTGGTCGCCTACGGCGGGATTTGGGTGATCTTGGAGGACTCTCACGTCACGACGCTCGCCGTCGATCCGCAGTACCGCGGGCGGCGCTTCGGCGAAGTGCTGCTCCTGCGGCTGATCGACGAAGCGATCGAGCGCGGTGCGGCGTGGATGACGCTCGAAGTGCGCGAGAGCAACGCGGTCGCGCAGGGCCTCTATCGGAAGTATGGATTCACGACCGTGACGATGCGGGCCGGCTATTACAGCGACGACAACGAAAGCGCACTGATCATGTGGGCCGGCAGCCTGCGCAGCGAGCTCTATCGCAATCGCCTGCGCTTCTTGCGCGCGCGAGTGGAAGGCAGCCTGTAAGGCGTTGAGCTTCTCGCAGTTGATCCTCGGAGTGCGCGAGCACATCGGCCAAAATCAGCGCTACGCACACAGCGTGCGCGTGGCGCGTTGCGCCGCGCTGCTCGCCCAGCGCCACGGGCTCGACTCGCGCAAAGCGCGCCTTGCCGGACTGCTGCACGACCTCGCGCGCCTCTACTCCAACGACCGCCTCATCGCCGAATCGGAGGCCCGCGGGCTGCCGGTCGGAACGCGCGAGCGCGAGCATCCCGTGCTGTTGCACGCGCCGCTGGGCGCGGCAATCGCGCGCGAGAAGTTCGGGATAGAGGACGACGCAGTGCTCTCCGCCATCGCGAAGCACACGACGGGCGAGGGAGAGATGTCGCCGCTTGACTGCGCGGTTTACCTGGCCGATTCGCTCGAGCCCGACCGGAGCTTTCCCGAGCGCGCCGCCCTCTGGGAGCTGGCCTTGCGCGATCTGACGGAGGCGACTCGTGAAACGGTGCGTCTCTCGGCCGAGCGCCGCGCCCGCAAGGCCGCTGCTGCGGAGGCCCGCGCATCGGCGAGCTGATCGACATCGTGCGCGACAGCGCGCTCGATAAGAAAGGAGAAGCCTTCACCGCGCTCGACGTCAGCGGGCGAACCATCCTTGCCGATGCGTTCGCGGTCGTATCGGGGCGCTCGAAGATTCAGACGCGCGCGATCGCGGACGCGATCATCGAAGCCGCTCGCCAAAACGGTTACAACGTCGCCCGCGTCGAAGGCTATTCGGACGGGTCGTGGATTCTGATCGATCTCGGTAACGTCATCGTCCACGTTTTTACGCCCGAGCAGCGCGCCTTCTACAACCTGGAGCGCCTGTGGTCACCCTTGGACGCTACGTCATCCCGAGCGGAGTCGAACTCATGAAGCGACGAACGACCCATCTTACGAAGGCGGCGCGCGCCCGGCGCGAATTTTGGAAGCGCTTCGGCGTCTGGATTTTCATCGTCTTTTTCGCGCTGAGCGTCGCCGGCGGATTGGTCTTCGTCGTGACCGCGGAGCTGCACTCGCAGTGACCCGCTCCAAAATGCTCGACGACGTTGCCGCCATGCACCAACGGCACGTTTTGACGCCGTGGGTCGCGCAAGGCGGACGGACTCCGCCGATGATCGTTCGCGGCGAGGGTTCGTATCTCTACGACGATCGAGGCGAGCGTTATCTCGACTTCTCCGCCGGTTTGGTTGCGGTGAATCTCGGCCACGGACATCGCGCGGTCGCCGACGCGATCGCCGAACAGGCACATCGGCTCGCCTATGCCGCGCCCACCTTCGCAAACGACCGGCGTGCCGAGCTGGCGCAGGCGATTAGCGAGCTTTCGCCCTGGCCGCACGGCGCGCGAGTCTTCTTCACCACCGGCGGCGGAGAGGCGAACGAAGACGCGATCAAGTTCGCGCGTTCGCTGACCGGTCGGCACAAAGTCATGACCGCGTACCGGTCCTTCCACGGCTCCGCGCCCGGCGCCGGAACGCTGACGGGCGAGAACCGGCGCTGGCCGAACGATCCGGGGATTCCGGGCGTCGTGCGCTTCTTTGCGCCCTTTCCGTATCGCAGTCCGTTTCACACGCGCGATCCGGCCGAAGAGACGGCGCGCGCGATCGATCACCTGGAAGAGATCGTCACGTACGAAGGCCCGGATCGAATCGCCGCGCTGCTGATCGAACCGATCGTCGGCTCCAACGGCGTCATCGTCTTTCCCGACGGGTATCTCGCTCGCGTACGCGAGCTCTGCGATCGCTACGGCATCCTGCTCGTCTTCGACGAGGTGATGACCGGGTTCGGGCGCACCGGCGAGCCTTTCGCGGCACAGCGTTTCAACGTCACGCCCGACCTCTTCACGTTCGCCAAGGGCGTCACGTCGGCGTACGTGCCGCTCGGCGGCGTCGCCGTGCGCGAGTCGCTGGCGACTCATTTCGACGAGCGCCCGTTACCCAGCGGTCACACCTTTAGCGGCCACCCGCTGGCAATGGCGGCCGGGGTGGCAACGCTGCGATCGTACGAGGAGCAGCGCCTTTTCGAGCGCGCGCGAGAGATCGAAGACCTGCTGCGCGCGCGTTTTGACGATCTGCAACGCCGCCATCGCGTCGTCGGCGAAGCTCGCGGCACCGGCGCCTTCTTCGGATTGGAGCTGGTCTCCGATCGAGCGCAGCGCACGCCGTTGGTTCCCTGGCAAGGCACGCGGTCGCTGCAGCACTTCTTCAACGACTTGCTCGCGCACGGACTCTACGTTTTGGGCCGGTACAACGTTGCGATCGTCGCGCCGCCGCTGGTCATCTCGAACGCCGAAATCGACGAAGCTTTCGAAATACTCGATGCGGCGCTCGAACGTCTAAACGCATGACGCGCGTGCAGGTGCACGACAAGGCCGGGCGCGAGCTGCTCGGCGAGATCGCCGTGGCGCAGCGCGACGACGTGAATCGCGCCGTGAGCACGGCTCGCGAGGCCTTCGCCGCGTGGCGCGAGGTGCCGGTCGTCGAGCGGGCTCGTCACTTCTTCCGCTACGCCGACGCGCTCGAACGCCGGCGCGAAGAGCTTGCGCTCTCCGTCTCGCGGGAGAACGGCAAGACGCTCGCCGACGCGCGCGCCGAGGTGCGGCGCGGGATCGAAGCCGTCGAGTTCGCCGCCGGAATGCCGTCGCTGATGATGGGCGACGCCTTGAGCGACGTCGCACGCGGCATCGATTCGATCTCGCTGCGCCATCCGGTCGGTGTTTGCGCCGGCATCACGCCGTTCAATTTTCCCGCGATGATCCCGCTGTGGATGTTTCCGATCGCGCTCGCCGCCGGAAATACGTTCGTGCTCAAGCCTTCGCCGCAAACGCCGCTGACGCCGGAGCTCTTGCACGCGATCGCGGGAGAGTGCGGCTTTCCGCCGGGGATCTTCAACGTCGTGCACGGCGGCGGCGAAACGGCCGAGTCGCTGATCGAGCATCCCGACGTCGCCGCGGTCTCGTTCGTCGGCTCGTCGAACGCCGCGCGTCACGTACAAGAGCGCGCCGTGCGCGCGCACAAACGCGTTCAAGCGCTGGGCGGCGCGAAGAACTATCTCGTCGTCATGCCCGACGCGGCCGATTCCGCGACCTGCGACGCGGTCATATCGGCGGCCTTCGGCGGCGCGGGCCAGCGCTGCCTGGCCGGCTCGGTGCTCGTGGCGGTCGGCGCCGCAGGCGACGCGCTCGCGCCGATGCTCGTCGACGCAGCGGCCAAGCTGCGGCTGGGCCGCGGCACCGCCGACGGCGTCGAGATCGGACCCGTCGTGAGCGACGACGCACTCGCGCGCATCAACGGCTACGTCGAACGCGCCGTCAACGGCGGCGCCCGTCTTCTGCTCGGACCGCGCGCCGTGCCGGAAGGCGGCGCGTTTGCCGCGCCGGTGATCTTCGATCGCGTCGATCCGTCGAGCGAGCTCGCGCGCGACGAGATTTTTGGGCCCGTGCTCGCGATCGTGCGCGCCGGCACGCTCGACGAAGCCATCGCCGTCGCCAATCGCTCGCGCTACGGCAACGCCTCGTCGATCTTCACGCGCGACGGCGGCAGCGCGCGCACCTTCGCTTCGCGCATCGAAGTCGGCATGGTGGGGATCAACGTCGGGATCGCCGCACCGATGGCGTTCTTTCCCTTCGGCGGAGTGAAAGATTCGATCTTCGGCGATCTTCGCTGCCACGGAAAGGATGCGGTCGCTTTCTACACGCAGCAGCGCGTCGTCGTCAGTCGCTGGCCTTCTTGAGGCGAAACCACAGCGAACCCACCGCTACGAACGCGAGAAACACGTAGCCGAACCAGCGCTGGGGCGGCGCCGGAACCGGATAGTAGAGCGTGACCGCGGCGAGCAGCAGCAAGAGGATTGCGATGCTCGAGATCGCGACGTCGATCGTCCGCAGCTCCCGCAGCTGCTTGCGGTACGCGACCGCGCCGATCGCGATCAGCAGATAGACGAGCAGAAAGCCGAACGTGCTCAGCGTTCCGCAGTCGTCGAAGATATCAATCGGCGCGACGCCGAACGCCAGCGCGCCGAACGCAACCGTAAGCGCGGTCGCGGTAACGACGGTGACCGCGACGTTCGGCGTGTCGTGCCTGGGCTCGATGCGCGCGAAGAGCGGCGGAAAGAGTCCGGCGCGGGCCATCGCGTAGGTGATTCGCCCGGCCGTCGTGACGCAAGCCAGACAGACGGAAAACGCGCTGCAGATCGCGCCGACCGTGATCGGAACCGCGAGGTATCCGAGTCCATAGCCCGTCACCAAGGTTTGAAGCGGAAACTGCTCCTTGTCGAGCGGCTTGCCGAGATGCGCGAGACCGACGATCTCCGCGTAGGTCGCGATCACGAAGAAGGCCGCGGCAAAGATCACGCTTGCGATGACGGCGCGAGGAATCGTAACCAGCGGGCGTTTCGCCTCGGCGCCGAAGGCGGTTGCGCTTTCGAAGCCCACGAAGCTGAAAACGGCGAACGCGATCGCGAAGCCGATGCCGCCCGGAAAGCCGCCCTTGACGTGGAGCTGGTTCGAGTCGAGCGACGGGCCGTGGGCGTGCAGCACAATCGCGACCAGCACGCAGATGACGCTGACCGAGATCAGCTCGAGCACCAGCATGACGATCGCCGAAACCTGCACGCCGCGATAGGCCGCTTGCCACGCGATCGCCGCAAGAACGACCACGACGATCAGCGACGGCGCGCGCAGCCCCACGTCGGCGAGCAAGCCCTGCACGAAGAGGGCCATCGCTCCGAGCACCGCCGTCGCGACGAAGCCGTAAGCCCAGAGCAGCGTCCATCCGCCGACGGCGCCGGCTGCCGGTCCGAGATGTTCGGCGACGTAGCCGTACATCGAACCGGCCGCGCTCGAACGGCTCGCGAACTGATTGATACAGAGGGCCACGAAGATCAACATCGTGCCGCCGAACACGTAGGCCAGCCACGTGCCGTTTCCGGCCAGCGCGTACATGTACGGCGCGATCAAGATGGGCGTCATGCTCGGACCGATCAGCGCAATCGAGGTCGCGAGCACCTCGATGAAGGTGAGCGATCCGGCCTTGAGCGAGATCGCGGACTCCGCCGGTTCGTTCATCCTGCGCCACTCTCAGCCGAGCGGCCGCCGAGTTCCCGCCGCGCTCCGAAACTTCGCCCCAGGGCTCCGGTAGGAGCACGCATGAACATCACGCTCCGCTCGGCGGCGTTCGCAGCGGGAATCGCAACGCTGCTCGTCGCCGCCGCCGGCCGGCCGGCTGCCGCGCGCGACTTCGTCCAAGATCAAGCCGGCATGTTCTCGGCGGAAACGGTCGCGCGGCTCAACGAGCAGATTTCGAACTTCAACGCTCAGACGGGTAAGGAGATCGTCGTACTGACGACGCCTTCCCTCGGCGGCGCGACGCTGCAGAGCGCGGCGGCGGCGGCCTTCGCGCAGCAAAACGTCAACGGTGTCCTCATCTTCATTGCCCGCGACGATCGCCGGGACATCATCGTGCCGGATCGCGCCGGCACCCAGGCGGGCTGGTTCACTCCCGAGGTTCTGCGCTCCATTCGGACCTCGATGGAGAGCCAGTTTCGCAGCGAAGACTACGACGGCGGGATCGCCGGCGCCGTCGCGGCGATTCTCAACGTCTATCGCGCGCATCTCGGCAGTCTGCCGCAGAGCGCCTCGAACGGCGCTGCGCTGCCGGCTCAGTCCCGCACCCCATCGGGAGGAGTTCACATCAGCATGTTTTGGTGGATCATCTTTGCGGTTCTCGCTTTTTTGATCTTACGCTCCGTCTTGCGCGCTTTTTCGGCGCCGCGTTACTACGGCGGCGTTACGGGAACGCCGCCGGCCGGCACACCGCCAGGCAGCGTACCGCCGGGCGGCGTACCGCCGGGGGGCGCGCCCGGCTACGGGTACGGCGGTTTTGGCGGAGGCGGAAGTTTCTGGA
>JASHOM010000153.1 GCA_030041115.1 Vulcanimicrobiota bacterium
GAGCCGTTGCTGGCCGGCTAAACCGACTTCGGGAATCAGGAGATGGCGGCTGTAACGGCGCCGTTCGCGGGCATTCACGCGACGCTCCGGCGCTCCGCGGGCGGATGACGCTCGTCGAGCCATTCCAAAACAGTCGCGCGCGCGCGTTCGGCCGCATACGTGTGGTCGCTCTCGATCGTGGCAAACGATTTCGGTTCGGGCGCCCGATCGTAGAGCTCCCGTACGCTCTTCGGGCTGACCATGCCGTCGCGGCTTGCGGCCACGTAAAGCACCGGCCGCCCTTCCAGCCGCCCCAGCAACTGCGCGTAGCGGCGGTCGACGCCCACAACGAGCTCGGGCAGCGTCACCCCGATGACGTACGACGCCCGGAAGTCGGCGGCACCGACTTTTTGGAGCGCTTCGAGCGAAGTCGGCCGGCCGTATCCCGTCGCGATCGCGACGGCGCCGAGCATCGCCGGATCGAGCGCGGCGGTGAAAAGCGCCGTCATCCCGCCCATGCTGTGCCCCAGCGCATACACCGACGCATCACCGCGCTCGCGCGCGAATGCGCGCACGGCGCTCATCGCATCGATGCAGTCCTCGACGCCCCGCAGCTCGCCTCCGCTCGCTCCGAGCTTGTGCCCCGGAAAGTCCAGGCTGTACGCGCCGAAGCCGTGGCTGGCGAGAAACGAGCAAAGAAAATCCAAGTTCTGCTTGCTGGACGAATAGCCGTGCGCCGCGATCAGCGAAACGCCGCGCGGGCGCCGCGGTTCGTACCAAAGTACGGCAACGTGATTGCGCTCCGCCCGGATCCGAAAGAGCTCGACGTTAGCCACTACGCCTCACCCGGCCGCCACGCGGCCGTGCCGTCGGCGTAATGCTCGCGCTTCCAAATCGGTGCGCGCTCCTTGAGCTGATCGATTGCGTAGCGGCAGGCGTCAAAGGCCGCCGCACGGTGCCTCGCGGCCGCCAGCACCGCAACCGCGATCTCGCCCACGGTCACCTCGCCGACACGGTGCACGATCGCCAGCACGACGTCGCCGAAGCGTTCGCGCGCCTCATCCGCGATCGTTTCAAATTCGCGCAGCGCCATCGGTTCGAAGGCTTCGTACCGCAGCGCAGTCACCCGCCGCCCGTCGTCGGCAACGTCGCGCACGATGCCCAGAAAGGTCACGATCCCGCCCGGCCCGGTGCCGGCGGCAGTTGCGAGCTGCTGCGGATCGATGGGGTCCGTGACGATGCGAAACATCGCTGACGCCTAACCGCCGCCGACGGGCGGCAGCAGCGCGAGCTCGTCGCCGTCGGCGAGCCCCTCCGCGAACGCAACGAGCTGCCCGTTGCGCGCGACGCGCGTCGAACGGCGCTCGCGATCGAACCGCGGATGCTCGCGCGCCAGCGCCGACCACGCATCGTCGACGCTCGCCCCGCCGGGCAGGTCCAAAGTCCGCTCCGCCACGCCGAGCAGCTCGCGCAAGTGCGCGAACGCGAGCACGCGAATCCGCATGGAGCACCCCGATTCGACGGGTGAGCCCGCGGTTCGTACCGAATTCTCCGTGCGACGTTTGACCATGAGACGAGTGCTGACGGTCTTCATCGTCCTGGCCGCAACTACCGTCCCGGCGGCCGCGGCGGCCACGGCGTGCACCCAAGAGACGCTGTCCGTCGAAGGCGCACCGGTGACGATTGCCTACTGCATCACCGGGGCGCTCCGCTCGACCGGCACCGAAGAGGTGATCGTCCCGGTGACCGCCAGCTACTCGGCCCCCGGCGGCTCGCTGCGGCGTTTCAGCGAGCTGCATTTCATGAACGGGGAAGGCGTTTCGCGCGTCCTCGAAAGTCTCGATCTCGCCAAGCTGGGCCTTACCGGCACCTTGCACCTCACCCTCGCCTACTCGCACGGACTCGTACAGCTCGAGGGCGCGCTGCTGACTCCGGGAGCGATCACGATCAAGTGAGCCCGGGGCCGTAGGGGCCCTCGCTCTGCAACCCAAGAGCCGCGGCAGGGACTCTAGGAGCCTATGCGCCGGCGCTATATCGCCTTCAACAGATCCAAGATTCCCGACGGCTGTCGATAGAGGAGAGTCTTCTTTTCATCATGCCCTGTACGGCAACGGTCCCCAACCTCACGGCTCGCGAGCAAGCGCACCACCTCTACGAAGCGATACCACCCGGTCTGTTCCGGGTCCAGGACCAAAACGAACGTATCGCCTGGCGCGTCAGCCCCGAGCCGTTCGCATTGTCGGAACGGCAGACTCGAGAGATCGAAACGCTCGGCGCCGACCTGCTGCGCTTCTACCGCGCGCTCAACAATCTCTACAATCGCAGCGCGCGCGGAACCGCCCCCGCGTTCGTCGCCGAGTATCTCGACCATGGGAAGCCCCAGCAGATCGTCAAGCTCGCGCGGCAGAATCGCTTCAAGCAGGAGATCCCCGGCGTCATCCGTCCCGATTTGATCGTGACCTCCGAGGGCTTCGTCGCGACCGAGCTCGACAGCATCCCCGGCGGCATGGGTTTCTTGGGTGCGATGACGGAGGCGTATTGTCAGCTCGGCATCGAGAGCGTCGGCGGCAACGACGGGATTCCGCGAGGATTCGCGGAGATGCTCCGTCATGTTACGCGCGCGGAGCATCCGACCGTCGCGCTCGTCGTCTCGGACGAGTCGGCCGATTATCGCAGCGAAATGGCGTGGCTCGCGGATACGCTGCGCCGTCTGCAGTTGGCCGATGCCTGGCTGCGCCGGCCCGACGAAGTGCTCTTCACCGAAGACGGCCTCTTCATCCGCCATGACGACGGGCGTGAAGCCAGGCTCGACGCGATCTACCGGAACTTCGAGCTGTTCGACCTGTTCAACATTCCAAAGCAAGAGCTGATGCTCTACGCCGCGCGCCACAATCGCGTCAAAATCACTCCGCCGCCGAAGGCGCACCTCGAGGAAAAACTCGCCTTCGCACTCCTTCACCATCACGCGCTGGCGCCGCTCTGGCACGCGGACCTCGGGGACGAGAGCTTCGAACGGCTGCAACGTCTCTTTCCCAAGACGTGGATCATCGATCCTCGTCCGCTGCCGCCTCAGGGAACGATCGCCGGATTGCAAGCCGGCGGCGCGCCGGTCGCCGATTTCCGTCAATTGACGGCTTTGCCGAAAAGCGAGCGCGCGTACGTGGTGAAACCGTCGGGATTCTCCGAGCTGGCCTGGGGCTCGCGGGGCGTGAAGATCGGCGACGATCTCACGCGCGACGAATGGACGGCCGTCATCGAGAACGCGCTCGGCTCCTACGATCGCACTCCGTGGATCCTGCAGCGATTTCACAAGGGCAAGCTCGTTCGCCAGACCTACTTCGATCGCGAACGCGACGAAATCCGCGAATACGACGGACGGGTTCGCCTTTGTCCGTACTACTTCGTCACCGGCGAAGAGAGCGTGCGGCTGGGCGGCGTGCTCGCAACGATCGCTCCCGCCGACAAGAAGCTCATTCACGGAATGACCGACGCTGTCATGACGTCGTCGATGCGTGCCTGAAGCGCCGCGCAGCGGCATCGTCCTGTGCCGCCACGCCGCCACGACGCCGAATCTGACCAAGCGTTTCCTTTCCCGATCCGATCCGTCGCTCGACGTGCGCGGACGAACGCAATGCCGGGCCTTGCGCGAAGCGTTGCGCGCGTTTGCTTTCGACGAATGCTTGGTCAGTCCGCTGCGGCGCTGCTTGGAGACGCGCGAACTCGTTGCGCCGGAGATACCCTTTGAAATTGCCCCGTCGCTACGCGAAGTCGACTTCGGCTCCTGGGAAGGACGGACGCTCGATTGGGTCGAGCGTCGCGCGCCCGAAATGCTCGCTGCGCGCCGGCGCGATCCCGTCCGGTTTCGTCCTCCCGGCGGCGAGAGCTTCGAGGACGCGGCCGTTCGGCTGCGACCGGTAACGCAGCGCTTGCGATCGGCCGGCGCGACGCTCGTGATCGGTCATCGCATTACGTTGGGCATCCTGGAGCGCTTGCTGCTCGATCTGCCGCTCGACTCGCCGCTCGTCGCTCCTCTCGAGCCGAGCGAGTTCAGGATCGTTCGCGGGTAAGCACCGCGTTCTCGGACGGCACGCTGATCTCGTCGGGAACGAGCGAAGCGGGATCGTACCAGATCGTCACCGCGATCGGTTGAGCGATCGAAAGGACGACGTCGGCCGCGGGGATGCCGGCTGGGCGCGCAGTCTTCGCCGCCGGGTCGATGGTCAGCGCCTGCGCGCGCGCCGCCGTGGGCGTAATCCACGTCACGGTCGTTTCCTTCCAACTCGCCAGTTGCGCGGGCAGGACGAACAGCCCGGCGAGCAGTCCCGGCTCGATGACTACGAAGTGATCGGTATCGGGCATGAGCGCGAGCTGCTGCGGCTGACTCGTGAGCGTCCCCGAAACGGTTGCCGCGCTCGCTCCCAGCGTCACGTCGACCGTTGGATTTTGGCCCGGCGCGCGATAGCTGCCGTCGTACTTCGCCGGCGCGAGGTTCGCCCCCAAGAGCAGCGTCGCCGTCGCCGCGAGCTGCATGCCTGCGACGTTCGCCGACGAGCTCTCGTCGATCTGCGCGCCGGGATCCTGCGCCTTCACCGTGACGCTCCACACGCCAATTTGCTCTCCGCCCAGTGACGCCGCGTAGCGGTACGTCGCGGAGGCGGGGAACAGCGGGTTGGCCGCAACGGCGGCGAGCAACAGCATCGGCAGCATCAGAGGATTACGCCGGTACTCTTTCGCCGGCGATTTTGGCGAGCGCCTCCAAGAGGCGATCGATTTCCGCAGGCGTGTTGTAACCGTGCGGCGAGACGCGGATTCCGCCGGCGCGATAGGTCGTCACGATCGCTTCCTTCTCCAACGCCTTCCCCAGCTCGATGCTGTCGCAGCCGGGGAGCGAAAAGGTCACGATGCCCGACGAAACGTTCGGCCCGCGCTGCGTCGAGAGCCGTGCTCCCAGAGTTTGCAGCCCCTCGCAGAGCCGGCCCGTCAGCTCGAGCACGTGCCCTGCGATCGCCGCAGGCCCGCTGCGCTCGAAGAGATCGATCGCGCCCACCAGCGAAAGCGTGCCGATGAGGTTCGGCGTGCCGGACTCGAAGCGCATCGCATCGCCGGTCAACGGCTGCTCGTAGTTGTGAAAGTCCCACATGTCCTGCATCGAGCGCCAGCCGGGCAACGTCAATTGCAGCCGCTCCTGAAGCCGGGAGCCGAGATAGAGAATCGCAACGCCGTGCAGGGCGAGCATCCATTTTGCTCCGCCCGCGTAGAGCGCGTCGGCGCGACATTGGGCGACGTCGACCGGAAAGGCGCCCAGCCCCTGCATCGCATCGACGCAAAGGAACGCGCCCGCCGCGTGCGCGACGTCCGCGAGGCCGCGCAGATCGTGCCGGTAGCCGTCGCCGTACGAGACCCAGGAGACCGCGACCACGCGCGTCGCCGGCGAAATCTCGCGGCTCAAACGATCGGGCGTCAAGCGCTCGTGCGCCGTCTCGAGCAGCCGCACTCGGACCCCACGGCGGCGCAGCGCCACCCACGCAACCGCATTGGCGGGAAACTCGTTGTCGCAGAGCAAGACCTCGTCGCCGGGTCTCCATTCGAATCCCGCGGCGATCGTGCTCGCCGCCGCACTCGTGTTCGGGACGATCGCGATCTCGCTGCCGGCCGCACCGATGAATGCGCCGATTCTCTCGCGATACTCGGGCATCCGAAGATCGTGCGCAAACGTTCCGCGAACGCCCTCGCCGGCATGCACGCGGATGAACGCCTCGATTGCGCCGAGGCAACTGCGCGGAAGAACGCCGGCGGCAGCGTGATTGAGGTAGACGTAACGTTGGGTAACGGCGAATTCCGAACGCGGGAGCGGGGTCACTGGGTGCCGATCATGTCTTTCGTGTGCCAGGCAATGTTCCCGGCGCGATCTCCCACGCGTTCGAGCGAGGCGAGTACGAAGAGGTAGCGCGTTCCCGGACGGACGATCTCGGGATCGGAGCGCATCTCCTCCTGAAGCAACTTGATGCTGCGCTTGTAGAGCTTGTCCACCTCGTCGTCGCGATCGATGACGTCGCTCGCGAGGTG
>JASHOM010000154.1 GCA_030041115.1 Vulcanimicrobiota bacterium
GCCGCAGTGGAAGTACGACAACCCGTTTTGCCAGGTCATCGCCGAGGTCGCACCCTTCTCCGACGACTCCGGATATGCACTCGAGCTGGCCGCGGCCGGCGGCACGACGGCCGCAGCGCACGTGACGTTGATCAGCGACACCGACGCGTACGACGCGCACGTGCCGGACACGAACCTTTCGGGACCTCCCGAGGATCGAACGTCGACCCCGGTCGCGATCAGGTTACCGGCTCCCGACACGGTGAAGTACTTTTTTGTCGATTCTTATGCGATCGACGGTGGGAGCAGCACAACGTGTCCCTCGTACGTCTTTCCGATCGGCGCGGCCGTGCCGGGCTCGACCGGTGCGACGGCCCTCTTTGCCCAACATTTGCAGTCGCTCGGGCACTCGAGTTGCGGGCGCACGTACGCGCCGCCGAAAATGCACGGCGATTTGCAGAGCCCGGTCGGCGCCTACGGCAGTCGGCCGCTGACCGTCGTCGCTCGTGCTTACATCGACTCTAACGGCTACGCTCTCAAGGTGGAGATCGTGAAGTCGAGCGGAGTGGACGGCATGGACCGATATATGCTCGGAGCAGTCGGCGTGCATCAGTTCGCTCCGGCGCAGTTTCTCTGCGTACCCGTGGTCGGCGTGACCGAAGTCGAACTGCAGTACTTTCCGTGACGTCCACGCTTTCGGAGGCTATTCCGGACGACGTCGTTCGGTACCGGCGTCACTTTCATGCGCATCCGGAACTCTCGATGGAAGAGCACGAGACCGCCGCCTTCATCGAGCGCGAGTTGCGCCGCTTTGGATTCGACCAGATCCGCACCGGCGTCGGGAAAACCGGCGTGCTCGCGACGCTGCGCGGCGGCAGTTCCGGACCGGTAACGCTGTTGCGGGCCGATATGGACGCATTGCCGATCGAGGAGCTCACTGACGCCGCGTATCGCTCCCGGCGTGCCGGCGTGATGCACGCGTGCGGGCACGACGGACACATGGCGATTCTCCTTGCCGCCGCCGCCGAGCTGCGCCGGCGGCAAGCCGACGTCGCGGGCACGCTCGTCTTCTGCTTTCAGCCCGGCGAGGAGGGCTTCTCCGGCAACAAGTACATGATCGAAGACGGAGCATTGGAGAATCCCCACGTCGATCGAACCTTTGCGCTTCACCTGTATACCGGCCTGGACGCGGGGAAGGTCGGCGTGCGCGACGGTCCCTTCTTTGCGTCGTCGGATCGCTTCGACGTGGAGCTGACCGGCAAAGGCGGCCACGGCGCGATGCCGGAGAAAGCCGTGGATCCCATCGTTGCCGCGGCCGAGTTCATCACCTTGCTGCAAACCATCGTCAGCCGCGAAATCGCACCGCCGCAACCGGCGGTGGTCACGGTCGGTTCGTTGCACGCCGGCACGACCTTCAACGTCATTCCCGAGCGCGCGCAGTTGCAAGGTAGCGTGCGCGCCTTCGACGAGACCGTGCGCGCGGCGATGCCCGAGCGCATCGAGCGTCTGCTCGCTGGTCTCTGCAGCGCGATGCGCCTGGAATACCGTTTCGATTTTCGTTGGATCTACCCGCCGACCGTCAACGATCCGGCGCTCAATGCGGTCGTGCGCGACGTAGCCCGGGGCGTCGTCGGCGGCGAGAACGTCGTCGACCCGCATCCGATCGTCATGTGGTCGGAGGACATGTCGTTCATGCAGCAGGAGCGTCCGGGGGCCTATTTCCTCGTCGGCGCTCGCGGTCCGAACGTGGGAAGCGAGCCGCATCATAGCGCGCGCTTCGACGTTGACGAGCGCGCGCTCGATATCGGTCTGGACCTGATGGTCGCGCTCGGTCTCCATGGATAGCGCCGCAAGCACTGACGTCCGCAAGTACGTCATCGTCGGAAACGGCTTCGCCGGAACGACCGCGGCCGAGCAGTTGCGCAAGCACGACCCGGCGTGCGAGATCACGCTCTTCGGCGACGAACCATATACGCTTTATAATCGCATCTCGCTGCCGCCGATGCTCCGCAAGCAGATTCCTGAAGCCAAGGTGATGATTCGAAACCTCGCCTGGCACGAAGAGCATCGGATCGCGTTGCATCTGCGCGCGCACGTCGAGCGCGTTATTCCTGAAGAGCGCGTCGTCGAAGTCGAGGGACGGTCGTATCCATACGATGCGCTGCTGCTCGCGACGGGCGGAACGCCGAACCCCACCGGCAAGCCCGGTTCGCAGGACGCCGCCAACCTGTTTGCCTTTCAGTACCTCGACGACACGCGCGCGATCTCCGAGCAGATCGATCGCAGCCGCGCGGCGGTAGCGATCGGCGGCTCCTTCATCGCATACGAGCTGGCCGAAGCCTTTGCGTCGCGCGGCATGGAGACGCATTGGCTCATGCGCGGTCCGCGGGGACTCCATCGCATCATCGACGACGAAGCGGGCCGGCTACTGCACGAAGCGGCGGCAGCGGACGGCGTGCACATGCATTATGGCGAGGAGGTCGCGGAGTTCGTTCGTTCCAACGGCGTCATCACCAAGGTGCGCACGACCAAGGGCGCCGAGATCGCGGCCGAGTGCTACGCCTACGGTTTCGGGCTGGCCATGAACACCGGCCTGTGCGAAGGCTCGGGCATCGAGACCAGCAAGAACGGAATCCTCTGCGACGATCACTTGGAGACCAATGTCAAAGGCATCTACGCGGCCGGTGACGTTGCCGACTTTTACGATCCAATTCTGGAGATCCGCTATCGCATGGGAACGTGGAACAACGCCGGTGCGCACGGCAAGGTCGTCGCGCTCAACATGATGGGCGGGAGCGAGAAATACCACGACGTGCCCGAGTATTCGTCCCTCCTCTTCAAGGGCCAGACGATCACGCAGTTCGGTCTAGGAACCGATCTACGCGCCGATCTCGAGATCGCGCGCAAGATCGATCGTGAGAAGAAGTGGTACCGCGCGCTCTTCTTTTGGGAAGACCGGCTCGTCGGCGGCCTGATGCTCGGTAAGGGCAACCGCGCGGGAAAGCGCAAGTACGTCGAAGCCATCAAGTCAAAGCAGCGTTTTCCCAAACCGGAGTGGGACGCAATGCTGGACTGGACAGCCTAAGTTCGCCCCTGGCCTCGCGGCAGATCGTTGGCGGCTACTGCATCACGGATCCTGCCGGCGCGTCGAAACGGCCGCGCTAGCGTAGACGGACCAGATGCCTATGACGCGAGTTCCTCTGTCTGGCGCGATCCGGATATGACGGCAACGGCTTCCGCCCGCGAACACGATGGACGCGTCGAGGATACTTCCGAGAAGTGACGGACGATTCGACCGCCATCAACAACGCTCTTGCCGCAGTGGGAAGCCAACCGACTTCGCCGTCGACCGGAGCTATCGTTTATGCCCCGCCCGGAAAATACTTGGTAAAGAGGCCCTTCCGGCTTTTGGGTGGGCTAGGCTGACAGCATGAGAGATTTGATGGTGCAGCGAATCGCGCGCGTCGTCTTCTCTCTACGGTTAGGAGCAGCAGCAGCGCGATGGCGAGGGTAAGTAAGCCCCGTGACCTGCCGTTGCCAACGTAAGTGAAACGTACTCGCGCTCTCAACCGCTATTCGCCCAAGCAGTTCGATCCCGTGGCATCAAGCAGCAATTATCGCGACTGTCGGCGTATCTTTTCATTCATGCGCGATCGTGAATTTCAAGAGGAGCTGCTCGGTATCGAGCGCCCATGGTTTGTCGACGAGGTGGCGGTTGACCGCCAACGCAAGATTGTAGAGACCTTCGTTGCGTACGAAGGGCAAGCGTCCTGTTCGATCTGCGGCCGGGCTTGCGGTAAGCACGACCATCGGGAGCGCCGCTGGCGCCATCTGGATATCTACGAATTCGAGGCTTTTGTGATCGCGCAGGTTCCGCGCGTTGACTGTCCCGAGCACGGGGTTCATCAGATCGCGGTTCCGTGGGCGGATGGCCGCGGTGGCTTCACCGCGCTCTTTGCGCGCCTCGCGATCTCCTTACTGCAGGAGATGTCGATTGCCGCGGTGGCCCGGACGCTGCGACTGAGCTGGGACGAGATCGACGGGATCATGCAGCGCGCCATCACGCGCGGCTTAGCTCTGCGCCAGGGCCGGGTCGACGCATTTTGGAAGAGCCTCTCAGCCGAGCAACTCGCCGGCATCGAGGGCATCGCCATGGATATGTGGCCGGCGTACATCGAATCGGCGCTCGCGTTCGTGCCCGGGGCAGCGGCGATGAAGCGGACGCGCTTTGATTGGCTGCGCAGCCCCAAGAGCATGGATCATGCCGATAAGATCGCCTTTGCCAAACTTCGCGGCGAGCACGAGCGGCTTGGCCGCGCCTGGGCGATCAAAGAGGCGTTCGGCCATTTCTGGTCTTACCGCTACATCGGAGCCGCCCGCAACTTCTTTCATTGGTGGTACGGCTGGGCGGTTCGCTCGCGTCTGAGGCATATGAAGGATGTGGCCAAGATCATTGCCCGGCACTTCGAGAACATCCTGACATATCTGCGAATCCCGATTACCAACGCGGGGGCTCACGGCTTCCGCAATGAAACGAGGTTCATGCGTGTCGTGCTCTTTCACCGCGGAGGCTTAGACCTCAATCCAGCCCACACGAACTCCTGAAGCCCCCATAGATCACTTGGGAGGGGCGAACGTCCCCGGTATGCACAAGATTGAGGTCGACTTGCTCGCCGATGATACCAGAATTCCTCGTTTCGGTGGCGCCTACGAGATCGGGAGTAAGCTCTAGAATTGAATCGTCGTTAAAGTCGGCGGAGAGCCGCTCTTGTGGCAGCTCGACACGATATCCCTCAACGCGAGGGAATCGTATTTCAAGCGAATCGCGGTCTGGCCGAACCGCCTTCACCTGAATTGTTTCGCGGGGTGGCTGTGGCGCGGATATAACAGGTTTCGCAGTGAAATCGAACGGAACACCGAGTACATCTGCGTACTCGACGTTGAAACGTCGCTCCTCATTTAGGTCGTAAGACTGGCGCCGGAGCGCTCGCCCGATCACCTGCTCGCAAAGCAGCTGCGTATTGAACGCACGGACGCCGAGTACGTGCGTGACGGTGTTGGCATCCCAGCCTTCCGTCAGCATAGCAACCGAAACCACGCAGCGGATCGACCCACCCAACCGATCGCGTTTGCCAACAGTGTTCATCACCTCGCGGAGAAGAGTGACCTCGTCGAGCTCCTTGCCGCCCTTCAACTCCTCAGCAAGTTTGCCGCCTCGCTCGAGAACCTCACGACGGAACCGTTCGATCTCGTCTGCGGCCATAGTCCGGAAGTTCTGCTCCAGACCTTCACCTGATTCCAACTGTTCGCTATCGATCAGAAGGGTGTTGGGGCGCGGCAGAGCGTTCCCGTGTTCATCGAAATTACGGAAGAGCTCCAGACGCCCAGGGACGTACGTCGTTGAGCCATCGTCGTTATCTCGGAAGAACCCCGAGACGTAGTCGTACACGAGCTTTGAAGTGGCGGTGTTGTTGCAGACGACGATAAAGCATGGGGGTACGTGGATACCGGCTTTCTGCCACAGGTCGTAGGTCTTTGCGTAATGTCCGTAGAGCGCATCCAGTGCTGTTTGGAGCTGTGGTGGAAGGCTGAGGGGATCGAGCACGTTGCTCTTGCCACGTCCTTTTTTTTGGCATACGCGAGCGGATGTGTTCCCAGAGATTGCGGAACATTGGCATATCGCCACCAGGAATATTGTCGGCGATCGGGACACGCGGCAATTTTACGACTCCGCACTCGATCGCATCCATGAGCGAGAAGTCGGAGACCGTCCAAGGAAACAGTGTTCCTTCTGCGTAGCCCGAGCCACTAAGGAAGAAGGGCGTCGCCGAAAGATCTACAATGCGCGCTACTCCGAGCTTTCGTTTTACGGTTTCTAGACCTGAAATCCAAATGCGCGCGGCCTCCGTATTTTTCTCTGCTTCAGCCTTTTCGTCACCTTTAAGCTCGTCTTCGGCTTCTGCTCCTGGTTTTTCTCTGTAGCAGTGGTGTGCCTCATCGTTGAGAATAAGGACGTTTTTCATTCCCATTAACTCGGGCATGACGCGCTGAAGCATCTGCCCTTCGGTCTCCAGCGTGTTTAACTCACCGTCGCGCCCTTCAAGAAGCGAGCGTCCTCCTTTGGAAAGGCCTAAACGCTCGCGTAGCTTGAACGCGTGGTAGTTCGTAATGACGATCTTAGCGCGGTTGACGTCTTCGAGCATGTCGCCGGGCACGAGCTCGCGGCTGGCATAGTAACTGTCTGGATCGTTCGGTTGCAGCACGCGGAGCCGGTCCTTGATCGTGAGCCCAGGGGTAACGACAACGAATCCTCGGGTGAAGCGCTTACTCTGCGGGTGACGAACGGCGTTAACCGTTTGCCATGCGATGATCATCGCCATAACGGTCGTCTTCCCGGCTCCAGTGGCGAGTTTTAGTGCGAGACGCGATATTTCAGGGTTCGCGGCAAAGTTTGAGTTGTCGATCCATTCCAAAGCGCCTTTGGCATGGCTACCCTCGTGAGGTGCAACTTCCGTTAGCCAGATCAGCGTGTCAACCGCCTCGACTTGGCAAAAGAAAGGCCGAATACTACTAAAACCATAACTGCGCCAATGCTGAAGAAGGCGCGAGGTCTCGGGCGTCACATGCCAATCGGAAGGATTCGGTCGCTGTCGCCACTCGTCGACTTGACGACGAATCTCGTTGATGTTCGACGTCGGATCGTACTGCTGTGCTTCCGTCGAGAGACCGCGACCTTCATCGAAGACGAACGTGGCTTGCGCGATCGAGCCCTTCTGCTTCTTGGGCTTCGGAATCGGCGTAACGAATTCGGCTTTGCGGCGCCCTTCGACGATTCGTTGCGTCGGCTGACCCTGTTCGTCTAACTCCCAATGACGTTGCGGATATTCGTAAGGCGAATTCAAAATGGGATCGCTGAAGAAGCGCTCTACGGATGACGTGATTTCAGTCGCCACATTAAGAGCCAGCCTTTGGATCGCATTCCAAGACAAAGGCTGCGATTGCGCCAGCGGTTGTCACGGCTAGTCGCGCGTGCTTTTTTTTAAGGCCAACAAAGCCATCGGCCTTGCCATGGCCAGAGCCGTAGGCGTTGCGCAGCTCCGCCATGGTTCCGGAAAGCCCAGACAAGTTGCCAAGAAGGCGCTTCAGAATCGCTTCGGCTTTCTCGGGATCGGTAACGTCCGGCGGTGCGACGACGAGCACGTCGCGGATCGCTTTGAACATCTCGGTGACGTCGGCGTTAACGTCGATCGCTATGCCGTGATTCTCAGCAACAGTACGAAAGACGGCTTCGAGGAGCTCCTTCGCGTCGCCGATCGCTCCAGTGGGATCAGACTCGACCTTTTTTTCAGCGGCGTGGATTCGGTCGTGGAGACTTCTTAGATCGAGTTGTCGTGTAACTACTACCGCTCCGGAGACTAGTGCGCCCGTTGACTCGGTGATACGAACCCCATCCCATTCGAACCCATCGCGACGGAGATTCACAATGAGAGGATTTAGGGGATCGGCGCTGCCGGGAGCGCGATGCTGCTGACTCAACGTCGTCATCATGTGTGCGAGCGCAACGAGTAATTGCGATACACCTTCTGGTCTTGTTTGGTCCACGGCTGCAATGTAGTCCATGAAGCGCGTTCGCCGTTGCCCCTGAAACTGCGCGCTTCCAGCGCTCCCCAGCGGAACGCCGGCTGCGCCGAATGCATCGTCAATCTCCCGCAGCACGAGACTCGAAGCGGCGTTCCTGAACTGAACGATCGTTCCGTCGCTAATTGTCGGATGCAAAGCCCTCTTTGGCTTGCTTGTGAGGTGCTCGTAAAGCAGGTCCGCGTTTTCCAAGATTCCCATCCCTGGCGTCGCTCTCTTCATCGCCAATCTGGTTAAGGCCCGGTGTGTCAGAAAACTGCCACGCGTTTCTGACAGCTATGGCTTGCCATATGTCAGAAAATCGACTATATTTTCTGACATATGAGGCCAGAATCCAGCTCGGAGGCGGTCCGCCAAGCGATCCGATCCTCCGAAGACCGGGTTTTTACCACGCGAGACATCCTGAATCAGAACCCAGGCGCGACGCGAGCCCTGGTGGACCAGGTTATCTCGCGCATGGTGCGGGCCGGCGAACTCCAGCGGGTGAGCCGGGGCCTTTTTAGCCGCCCTAAGATCCATCGCGACCTCGGCCCGTTAGCGCCTTTAAGCGAGGACATCGCGGCCGCCGTGGAGCGTAGCGTGGGGATGCCGGTCATACCGAGTGGACCGCTCGCCCTCCACGCGCTCGGCCTTTCCGAACAAGTGCCGGCGCAACTCGAATTCAAGACCGCGGGCCCGACGCGCACGATTTGGGTGGGCAAGCGCCAGATCCGCTTGAAGCATGCCTCGGCGCGCCGATTTCGCGCGCGCGCGCGCATTGTTCCTTTGGTCATCGAAGCGCTAGGTACACTCGGTCGCCAGCGCGTGAACCAAGGCACAATCGAGAAGCTGCGGCAGGCGATCAGCGATCGCGATCGCGCGGAACTACGCAAGCACATCGGAGACGCCCCCGTCTGGATGCAAAGCAATCTTCGCCAGATCGCCACTGCATGAAATGAATTTCCGAGATGTCGTCCGCATGTCGGTTGCCGAGCGCTCCGATTACGTCGTAGCCGCCGCAACGAACCTGGGCATAAGCGAGCTCATCGTCGAAAAGGATCTTTGGGTCGTATGGATGTTAGAGCAGTTGTTCACGCTGTCCCCACAGCTTGGCCCATTCACATTTAAAGGCGGAACGTCCCTTTCGAAGGGCTTCAACGCGATCCAGCGGTTCTCAGAAGACATCGACATTTCGATTGACCGAGCAAGGCTGGGTTATCCAGACGACGCGTACTTTTATAGTGCGGGTTCCGCGAAAGAGACAAGACGGCGCGTCGAAGAAATTCGCGGGACGGTCCGCGCTTACACGATGGACAACATTCTTCCCGCCCTTCGGACTAGGGTAGCGCAAGAGCTCCGCGGTAGTTGGGCGCTCGATATCGATGCGGAGGGTAGCCTGCGATTTCGGTACCCCACGGCTCAACGCGGCGAGATCGGCTATGTAAGGCCCGACGTCCTCATCGAGTTTGGGCACGCAGATTCGTGGCCTGCTCAAGACGTTGCTGTCACGCCCTACCTTGACCGCCTTGACGCTGTGAGCGGTGCTATCGACGTTCGAGTGCTCGATCCACGGCGCACGTTTTGGGAGAAGGCAACGATCCTCCATGAGATTGCCCATCGCTACGAAACGATCGGCTTTCCGCAGCGCTATTCCCGGCACTACTACGATCTGGCTGTGCTCTCTCGGTCCGACATTGGAGCCGAAGCAATCCGGAATACTAACCTGCTAGCTGCGGTCGCACGGTTCAAAAATGTCTTCTTCTACTCGGGCCGCGCTCGTTACGACCTAGCCAAGCCCGGCACGCTGCGGCTCATGTTTCCAGCGTACCGACGCGAGGTCATCGCCGCCGACTACGGGGAGATGAGGCCGATGCTTTTCGGTGACGTCCTTTCCTTCGACGAGGTCTGCCTGCGCATCATGGAGCTTGAGACGCTAGTCAACGGGCTCGCCAGTACTTAAATATGTTCATACTCGATCCGAGGGGGCCTCTTGCGAGGTCGCCTAATCTTGGGCATCGACCCTCTCGGGGCGAACCTGCGAAAACCAGCCGCGCCGACGATCCAGGGCGAAGACTCGGCGTGAGTGGCGCCGTTGCGGGCTGAGCCGGCCGCAGTCCGGCGACCCCGCCTTCTGGTTGTGCGCCTTGTGGGCACAACCACCGGCTTGCGTCTTGAAAACCCTTCGATCGACGTCAACCTCAAGTTTACGGAAGAGCAAACGTTCGCGCATAGAAAGTAACGTGCCGGCACAAGTGGAAGCACGCTGCCTGCAACGCCTTCGCACGCGAGAATGTCACCCGGCTGCTACGTCTCAGATAATCGCTGGATCACGCTCTGATCTCGGGTCGGCAACTGCAACGCAGCGCGTGGCTAACCAAAAGTTATGAGAACGCGCTGCAAAGTGCTGCGCAAAAGCAGCGAGGTAGCATCGTGATAGCATCGCAAATGCACGGAGCCGGAGTCATCGCGACATGCGGCCGCGTCCAGGGTTTGCGCGTAGGCGCCGAGCGAAGCGAGCCCTGGATGCGGCCGCTACAATGACATTCGCCGGTTCCGTGCTTTTCTATTTCCTTTGCGGTATAATTGGCGCGTCGACCCACGTTTGACTTTCGCACGCATTATTATGCGGGCAGAACCGCTTCGGAGCTTGTGCTGCGGAGCGGTTCGCATTTCGAGGAGATCACCATGAACGAAGAGGGGCGTTTGAGCAACGCGCGGGACGTGTTGAGCGTGCGTGAGGTGCAGACCATCCTCGGCATCGGGCGCAACGCGACGTACGAGCTGATCGCCTCGGGACGGCTGCCCTCGGTGCGGGTTACACCGCGTCGAATCATCGTGACCAAGGCGTCGCTCGAAGCGTTCCTCGGATTGCCGTCGAACCGTCCGGCCGACCAGCAATGAGAGGATACCTCACGCGTGGCAGCGCGACCGGAACGTGGTACTTGCGTGTTGAGTTGCCGCGCGCCGTTGGCAGCGCAGGCAACGCCGCGAGACCGTTCGCGGGACCAAGGGCGAAGCGCAGCGTCGACTGCGTGAGTTGCTTCGCGAGGTCGAGGCCGGCGGCTACGCTAGCAACGACCGACTGACGGTTGCCGCGCTCGCGCAACGATGGCTCGCGACGAAAGAGCACCGCGTCACTGCCAAGACTTACGCATTCTACGCGTCACACATACGGCTTTACATTTCGCCAGCGATCGGATCACTGCGACTAGAAACGTTGCGCCCTTCGCACATCGAGGCCGCGATCGGGGCATGGGCACGGGGTGAACGCAACGACCGAGAAAAGGGCGTGTTGTCGGGCCGCACCGTCGCGCATGTGTTCAACACGCTTCGCACCATTTTACGCTGGAGCGTCAAGATGGGATTCCTCGTGCGCAACATCGCCGAAGCCGTCGATCCGCCGCGCTTCGATCGCAAGGAGATGCTCGTGCTCAATCCCGTTGGCGTGGCACAACTGTTGCAGGCAGCTCAGGGCACTGAGCTAACGGCGATCGTCGCCGTAGCGATTGGAACGGGACTACGGCGGGGCGAGCTCCTGGCGCTACGATGGTCCGACGTCAACCTCGACGCGCGCCGGTTGACAGTGCATCGCTCGCTTGAAACCGTCAAAGGCCTCACACGAACCAAACCGCCAAAGACCGTCCGCAGCGCGCGCACGATCGCGCTTCCTCTTTTCGTGACCGATATTCTGCGTGCACAGCGCCAGCAGCAAGAGGCACAGGGACGTGACCTCGGTTTAAAGGCAGACGAGGATGGTTGGATCTTCACGCGCGCCGACGGCTCCTCATGGGAACCTGGAGCATTCTCTCTCGCATTCGCCCGATTCGTGAAGCGAGCGAAACTTCCACGCGTTCGGTTCCACGACTTGCGCCACTCATTCGGAACGCTGGCACTTGCGTCGGGTGTCGACTTGCAAACCGTCTCCCGTGCGCTTGGGCACGAATCGACGGCGATCACTTCGCGCACTTACTTGCACGCGATCGAGGCACTGCAGGAAGATGCCGCAGCGCGCATTGATGCGTTGCTAGGGAACGCGGTGACAAGCGCTCTTGCGAAACCCGTTGGCAGTGTCGCCCTTCGACAGGCTCAGGGTGACACTGTGAGGCAAGCGCAGCGCGATAATCCGGGCGAGTCCGTGCCACGGCCGTACCACGTTGCGCCGCTGCCGATCAAAAAAGAGCGTCAAATGAAGCTTTTCTTGGTAGCGCCAACGGGAATCGAACCCGCCAATCGGGGTCCCGGGCGCTCCCGCCGAATACCTGAGAGTCTTTTCTTGCACGGGTTTTCGCATTCTCCAGTGCCGGTTAGTCCCTTCGAAGCCCGGCGAGTTTTGCGGAATCGGTCCGAACCGACGCCTACAGGTCAGATCGTACGTGGCAAATACCAGGAAGGGCGACAATTCAGGCCGATAATAATTCTGGAGGCTCGATTCTCGGTGGCACATCGCTCCCTATCAATTATGTGTGTTCTGGAAATTAGCGGGATCCGAAATCTCACTGCGAAGTGGAATGTTCTCCAAATTCATCATCCGACGCCGTTACATAGAGGGCTGACGCCATGAAAACACTAGCCGCCGTTCGCTACGCTCTTGGGGCTGCGGCGCTCGTTGCGCTCCTGACGGCATGTAGCGGTTCGAATTCGGCGTCACCGGTACCAATTCAGCGTCTGAGTCAACTTCAAAACCACGTCCAGCCTACCGGCAACCATTACAAAGTGCTGCATAGCTTCGGTGGGGGGGCAGACGGCGTGGATCCCTCTGGGGGCCTGACGCCCATGGATGGCCTGCTATACGGCGTGACGAGCTACGGCGGCGCGTACGGTAAAGGTACGGTCTTTAGTATCACTCCAAGCGGCACGGAAAACGTGCTCTATAGCTTTGAAGGCGCGCCGGACGGCAACGGTCCGACGGGCGCCCTCATCGACGTGGGCGGCACGCTCTACGGCACGACGGAGTTCGGCGGCACGTACGACAACGGCGGCACGGTCTTCAGCGTCACGCCGGGCGGTTCTGAGAAGGTACTCTACAGCTTCGCCGGTGGCAATGACGGCTACGATCCGAGTGGCGGCCTCACGCTGCTCAGTGGCGTGCTCTTCGGAACCACGGTCAACGGCGGCGACGGTTACGGAACCGTGTTCAGCGTGACCACCTCGGGTCAAGAGACAGTGCTTTACGTGTTCAGTGGCGGCGGGGACGGCGCCGCGCCGAACGGGCAGCTCATCGCCGTTAAGGGCGTCCTTTATGGTACGACGTTCTATGGTGGCCGCTGCGTCATTCAGGAAGGATGCGGGACGGTATTCAAGGTGACGACTTCGGGCCACGAGACCGCGCTGTACCGCTTTAAGGGGTCTTCCTATGACGACCCTTCCAAGGACGGCGGAAATCCGGCAGCCGGTCTTCTGGCGTTGAAGGGAAAACTTTACGGCACGACCGCGTTCGGTGGCAACTCCAACGGCCAAAGCTGCGGAACGGTCTTTGAAGTGAGCATGTCGGGGAGGGAACGGATAATTTATCGCTTCGATTGCACGAACGGCGATGGTAGAATCCCGTATAGCAATCTCATCCCGGCCGGCGGCCTTCTGTACGGTACGACGAGTGGCGGTGGTGTGCCGTATTCTGAGTACTGCGAACGCGACGGCTGCGGCACGATTTTTAGCGTAAGCACCGCTGGGGAGGAACAGGTCCTACACAGATTCGGAGGCTACTACTCCGACGGCGACGGTGCTTATCCATTCGCCGGACTAACCGCATTGAAGAACAGGCTCTACGGCGCTACCTACGCGGGTGGACTATCGCACTGCGACTCGGCAGGCTGCGGTACGGTTTTCAAAATTGCCAAGTGATTCCGATTCCCATACGCGGTGCCTGCGCCCTGCGCGCCAAAGGCAAGGCGCCGGGCGTAGCTCATCTCGCGCGTGAGGCCGGCGTCGAGTACCGTGGATACAGCCGCGTTGCGCGGGCTCTAGGAGCCTGTCGGGCTATGGTAGATTTCCGTCTTCGGTTCGCCTCCTGTCCGAACACTTCGTTGCTCTTCGGTCACGAAGCTATGGCTTCGCTCCCTCATCGATCGGCGTACTTGCCGACCAGCACATGCGCCGGCAGTCCCGGCCCTGCCCGACCGACGTGCTTTCGTAGCGCTGTCCACGCGGCGGTCTGCCGATCCGGGTGATCCGTTGCGGACTGGTCGGAACCCCGGGGAGTCGTAATTAGTCCCGCGCCCAAAACGTAGCCGTTGACGGGGGCGGTTTCGGCGCGCCCCGGAGCGGCGGATGTTTCCAAACTAACCGTGCCGGACGGCCCGTTCGATGCAGGCGGCAAAGTCGTCGACGTCGCGCTGCGTCGTCGCCCAGTGCGTCATCCAGCGCACTTCCGGCAATGCAGGGTCGAAGACGAAGAAGAAATACTCGCGTCGGATGCGCTCGATCGCGGCGCGGTCGAGCGTCGCAAAGACCGCATTGCAGCGTACCGGCCGCGTCACCCGGATGCCGTCGATCGCGCGCACTCGCTCGAACAAAAGTTGCGCCATTGCATTGGCATGCGAGGCGTAGCGCAACCAGCGATCACCGGTCATGAGCGCCTCGAGCTGCGCCGCGAGGTAGCGCATCTTCGAGGCCAGTTGCATCGATTGCTTCTGCACGAACGGGACAACGGTGCGCAAGTGCTCGCCGGGGTTGAAGAAGCAGATCGCTTCGCCGAGCATGAGACCGTTCTTCGTGCCGCCGAAGCTGAGCACGTCAACCCCGAGATCGACGGTCATTTCGCGCAGCGACGCGCCCAGCGCGACGGCGGCGTTGGCGATGCGCGCCCCGTCCACGTGAACGATCAAGCCGCGCTCGTGCGCGAAGGCGCAGAGCTCGCGCAGCTCGTCGCGCTCATAGACGCCGCCAAACTCGGTAGCTTGCGAAATCGAAACCGCTCGCGGTTGCGGGAAGTGGACGTCGTGGCCGGCGTGCAGGCTGGGTTCGAGGTCGGCAGGACGGATTTTCCCGTCGCCGGTGGCAACCGGAATCACTTTGGAGCCGTTGAATCGCTCGAGCGCGCCGCACTCGTCGGTCTGCAGGTGCGCGCTCGCGGGGGCGAGCACCGCCTCCCACGGGCGCAGCAACGAGCTCAGCGCCGAGACGTTCGCGCCGGTACCGTTGAACGTCAGATAGACTGCGGTCGCTTCGCCGAAGTGCTGCTTGAAACGCTCGATCGCGCGAGAAGTCCACGGGTCGTCCCCGTAGCCGGGGGCGTCGCCGTCGTTGGCGTCGACGATCGCTTGCAGGATTTCGGGCGCCACCGGCGCGTTGTTGTCGCTGCCGAAGCTGCGACGCGATAAGGGCTCCATGGGTTTTACGTTGCGTGACTGCAACCGGCGGAACCTACCGGGAGCTCGTGAAGCGCTGGCGTCGTCTGCACGACGGCGGCACGCTGACCCTGCGCGAAATTCCGTGCGCCCCATCCGGTCCCACGCTGCTCTGCGCCGAGATGGGCGATCCGTCCGGCCCCGCGGTCGCGATTGCGGCCGGGATGCACGGCGACGAGCCGGCCGGCGCGTGGGCGTTGCTGCAGCTCGCCGAATCGCATGCGCTCGACCTGCAATGCTCCTATCGTTTGTGGCCCTGCACGAATCCCACGGGATACGAAGCCGGAACGCGCGAGAGCATCGAGGGTCTCGACGTCAATCGCACGTTCGGCGGCGCGGGCGGCTCGCCCGAAGCTGCGGCCGTGCTCGAAACGAACCGCGACACGGCGTTCGCACTCTCGCTCGATCTGCACGAAGACTGCGACGCGACGGGATTCTACTGCTACGAGTACGGCGGTGCGCAGTTGGGGCGCCGGGTGATCGCGGCGCTCGAGGCACGCGGTTTTCCGATCGATCCGCTCGAGATCACGTTTGGGCTCGCCGGTCCGCTCGACGGTGCGCGCTGCCGGCGGGAGCGTGGACGCATCGTCGCCGATGCCCTCGAAGAGGCAGCGCTCATCGGCGGGCTTTCTTATACGCTCGCGATCGCTCGCAGCGCCCGTTACGCATTGACGTTCGAGACCCCGTCGCCGGCTGCGTGGCGGCTTCGCGTCGCGATGCATCGCACCGCCGTGCCGGCCGCGATTGCTCGGCTCCTTGAGGAATCCGCCAAAACCCCGTCTAAGGCTCCCTAAATGGCGCAGCGAGATCGGCTCGAAGTTGACGTGCTCTTCGTTGGTGCGGGTCCGGCAAGTCTTGCCGGTGCGATTCGGCTCGGTCAGCTCGCGATGGAAGCGGGTCGCGCTCTCGAGATATTGGTGATCGAAAAGGGAGGTGAGATCGGAAACCACGGACTCTCGGGTGCGGTCATGGATCCGCGCGCCCTCGACGAGCTGCTTGCGAACTGGCGGGAGAGCGCGCCGGTCGAATCGCCCGTCACGAGCGACCAGTTATGGTTTTTGACGCAGCGGGAAAAAATCAAAGCCCCGTTCATGCCGCCGCCGCTGCGCAATCACGGCAAGTACGTGACCTCGCTGCAGAAGCTGTGCAAATGGCTGGGGGATAAAGCGGAAGAGGCGGGCGCGCAAGTCTTTCCCGCATTCCCCGGACAGGAACTGCTCTGGCATGAAAACCGCGTCATCGGCGTACGGACGGGCGACAAGGGCCTCGACCACAACGGGCAGCCGAAATCGAACTACGAGCCCGGTGCCGACATTCTAGCGAAGATCGTCGTGCTGGGCGAAGGGCCGCGCGGAACGTTGACGAAGCAGGCCGCGTCGCGCTTGCGACTGAGCGAGGACCGCGAGCCGCAAGTTTACGCCGCCGGCGTCAAAGAGCTGTGGCAACTTCCGGACGATCGTTTTAAAGCGGGCGCGGTAATCCATACGCTGGGCTATCCGCTTGCGTCCGAAACGTTCGGTGGCGGATTCATGTACGGCATGGCCGGCAACGTTCTCGACATCGGAATGGTAACCGGACTCGATTATAGGAACCCGACGACCGACCCGCACAACGAACTGCAGCGAATGAAGGAACATCCCATCGTTCACCGCCTGCTCGAGGGCGGCACGATGATTCGTTACGGCGCAAAGGCGATTCCCGAAGGCGGACTCTTTGCCATGCCGCGGGCCTACGCCGACGGCCTGCTCATCGTCGGCGATTCGGCCGGGTTCTTGAACGGCATGCGACTCAAGGGCATTCACCTCGGCATGAAATCGGGAATGCTTGCCGCCGAGACGATTTGGGACGCGCTCACCGCCGGCGCGTACGATAGCGCGACGCTGGCGTCTTTCGAGCGCCGCTTCAAGGAGTCGTGGGCCTACGCCGAGCTGCGTACGGCGCGCAACTTTCATCAAGGGTTTCATAACGGATTGCTCGCGGGGTTGATCAATGCCGGGCTCGCAACGATCACCGGCGGCGCCGGCTTCGGATTCATAGAGAAGCTGCCGGGCGAGCCCGGGTACGCGCGAATGGCCAAGATGGGTTGGCCGCCCAAGGAGACGGCGCGCGCAAAGATCGACAACGCGTTTACCTTCGACAAGCTCACCGACGTCTACAGCAGCGGGACGATGCACGAAGAGAACCAGCCCTGTCACTTGCTCGTTTCCGATACCAACATCTGCCGCGACCGGTGCACGGTCGAGTACGGCAATCCGTGCCGGTATTTTTGTCCCGCCGCGGTCTACGAGCCGATGTTCGAGAAGAGCGGCGGAAAGTTCGAAGGGCGTCTGCAGATCAACTTCACCAACTGCGTGCACTGCAAGACGTGCGACATCGCCGATCCCTACCAGATCATCACTTGGGTGCCGCCCCAGGGTGGTGAAGGTCCCGTCTATCTCGGAATGTAGATGAACCGCTTCGATGGCGACGTCATCGTCGTCGGGGCTGGGCTGATCGGTCTGGCAATCGCCTTCGAGCTCGCCGAGCGCGGCGCAAGCGTTCGCATTTACGAGCGCGGCGAACCGGGGCGCGCCGCGTCGTGGGCCGGCGCCGGGATGCTCGCACCGTATACCGAGCGCATCCGCAACGAAGCGCTGCTCGACCTGTGCGCGGCATCGCTCGCGGAGTACCCCGCGTTCGTCGAGCGGATCCTTGCGGCGAGCGGCATCGACGCATCGCTGCAGCTCGACGGTGTGATCTACGTTGCCTTCGAAAGCGACGGACTCCAAGCGCTGCGCGAGCAGGCGAAGGCGCTCACGGCACGGCACGTCGAGTCTCGCATGCTCGACCGCTCGGAGACCCTCCGGGCGGCGCCATGGCTGCGTGGGGGAGTGCTCGGCGCGCTCCTCAAGAGCGGCGAGGGGCGCGTCGACAATCGGCGCTTGGGCCGGGCGCTCGCCGTGGCCTGCGAGGCCCGTGGCGCGCACATCGAGCATTCCTCCTCGATAACCGTGGAATGCGATGCGCGACGCGTCCTCGGGGTGCGCACCGATCGGGGCTTCGTCGGGGCGGGAGCCGTCGTGAACGCGTGCGGCGCATGGGCGGCGCAACTCGCGGGCGTGCCGCGCGCCTGCGTGCCGCCGATCGAGCCGGTCAAGGGACAGATGATTGCGCTGGCGACGCCGGTCGGATTCGTACGGCGCGCAACCTGGGTTCCGGGAGCCTATCTCGTGCCGCGCGACGACGGACGGCTGCTGGTCGGTGCGACCAGCGAAGCGAGCGGCTTCGACGAACGCGTTACCGCGCACGGCGTCCACGAGCTGCTGCACGCGTCGCTCGGTGCGGCACCCGCGCTGGCCGGTTTCTCACTGACCGAAAGTTGGGCAGGGTTGCGCCCGGGAACGCCGGACGGACTGCCCTTCCTCGGTCCAGCGCCGCTCGACGGCCTCTTCCTGGCTACCGGTCACTATCGCAACGGGATTTTGCTCGCGCCGGCGACCGCACGGCTGATCGCGGACGCGATCGAGACCGGCGCCGCCTCGGCACTAGAGCCGTTCTCGATGGCTCGCCTCGGCACGAAAGCGGTCGATCCGCAATGAATGACTCGCGCATGAAGGCCACCATCAACGGCCGGACGCGAGATCTTCCCGATGCGCTGACGATCGGCTCGCTGCTCGAGTTGCTCGGGTCGGAGCGCAGCGGCGTCGCGGTCGCGTGCAACGATTGCGTCGTGCGCCGCGGCGAATACGACACGCGGCGGCTTTCCGACGGCGACCGCGTCGAGATCATCAAGGCCGTAGCGGGGGGATAGCATGGGCACCGATACTCTGAAGATCGGCAAGTATGAGCTCGACTCGCGTCTCATCGTAGGAACCGGCAAGTATCCGACGATGGAAACGATGCGCGCCGCCCACGAGGCCAGCGGCGCTGCGATGGTGACCGTTGCCATCCGCCGCATCAACCTCGACAACGCGGAAGGCAAGACGCTGCTCGATTACATCGATCGCGCCCGCTATACCATCTTGCCGAACACCGCAGGCTGCCATTCCGTAAAGGAAGCAATATTGACCGCCCAGCTTGCACGTGAGTTGCTTGAAACCGACCTCATCAAGCTCGAAGTGATCGGCGATGCGCAGACCCTTCATCCCGACACGCGTGAAACGATTGCCGCCGCCGAGGCGCTCGTCAAAAACGGGTTCACGGTTTTGCCATACGTGGCCGACGATCCGATCGCGTGCAAGCAGCTCGAAGAGGTTGGATGCGCCGCAGTCATGCCGCTCGCCGCGCCGATCGGCAGCGGTCTGGGCGTTTGCAATCCCTATTCCATCCGGATCATCAAAGAACGGGCAAACGTGCCGGTCATCGTCGATGCCGGCGTCGGTACGGCCTCCGATGCCGCGATCGCGATGGAGCTCGGAGTTGACGCTCTCTTGATGAACACCGGCATCGCACTCGCTCGCGATCCGGTGCTGATGGCCGCGGCAATGAAGCACGCGGTGCTCGCGGGGCGGGAAGCCTTCTGTGCCGGGCGCATGGCGAAGCGACTCTATGCCAGCGCGTCGAGCCCGATGCACGACCTAATTTCGACGTAGCGCTAAAACCGCCGCGCGTGCGCGCTTCGTAACCTGCAGGAAACGTAGCGGCAACGCTCGCATGATTGCATGGCGGCCATGGACGATCGTAACTATGCGGAGCTGCTCAATGCCGTCATCGACCTTCGAAGTGCGACGGAGCTAGGCTTCGTCAACGTTCACCGGCGATTCGACGAGCACGAGGGGCGCTGGGAGCGGCGGTTCGGCGCATTGGAGACTCGCGTTGAAACCGGCTTTCGCGAGGTGGATTGCCGTTTTACCGCGTTGGAGGCTCGCGTCGAAACCGGCTTTCGCGAGGTGGATTGCCGTTTTACCGCGTTGGAGGCTCGCGTCGACAGGGGCTTTCACGAGATCGCCGGCTCGTTTGAGGATATGCGCGGTCGCCTGAGCGTGGTCGAGCAGCGCTCGGAGTTTAATTCCGGTTAAACGCGGGGGAATTTGGGCTCGGTCGCGTCATTCTGCAACTTGATTATCAACGGGAGCGAACCCGTCAGCGAGAAAGCTGCCGTCCGCAAAACTCAACCGGCGATCGTCCAGCTCCAGGCGTTCCAAAACGTCGAGCCCTCGGGGGCCGGCGCGATGCCGTGAACGTAGGTGCGATATGCGTCGGGAATGCGCACTTGCCAAAGAGGGAAGATGGGCAGGTCGCGGGCGATCGCGCGCTGCACGATCGCATAGTCTGATTTGCGGCGCGCGCGATCGACCGTGTTGAGCGCGTCGCCGATCGCCGCATCCGCGCGCGCGTCGCACCAGAACGAGTAATTGAGGCCGGCCGGCGGCACTTGACCGCAGGCCATGTTCCAGGAATCGTCGGGATCGCTGCCGAGCACCCACCAGGCATCGTACGCGAGCTGGTACCGGCCGGCGGCGAGCACGCCGCCTTGGGCGGGCGAAGCGTACATCATCGCACTCGGATACTGCTTGACGATGACTCGCACGCCGGCCTTGCGCAGGTCCTCCTGCACGATCGCCGCGACGAGCGGCGAGCCGTTGATGATCTGCGGCGCGATGGCAAGCGTGAGCTGCAAGGACCGTCCCGCCAAGAGTCGCTTCGCCGCGCCCCGATCGTAACGGGTTAGCGGCGCCGCAGGGTCGTAAGCCCAACCGTTGCGCGGCTGGTCCGCGTCGACCACGATGCCGCTCCCGTGCGTCGCGGCCTGCACCAGCGTTGCGCGATCGATCGCCATCGCAACGGCTCGGCGGACGCGCACGTCGCGCAAGATCGGATCGCGAAGGTTGAAGCGCAAGACGTGCAGATCGTTGACCGGCGTCATGACCAGCCGGACTCCGGGAATCGAGCGTACCTGCGGCAAGAGCTGCGGATCGACGTCGAAATAGGCGTCGGCCTCGCCGGTGCGTAACTGCTCGAGGCGGGTGTTCGGATCGGGGACGATGCGATAGATCAATCGATCGATGCGAGGTTTGCCGCGCCAATAGTACGGATTCGCGGCGAGCGTAATGCTGTCGCCGTGGCGCCACTGCACGATGCGAAACGGACCCGACCCGACGGGACGTTCGTCGTAGGCGATGTGATTGAGGTCCGGCGTCGCCGCCAGCAAGTGGGCGGGCATGATCGCGCCGACTCCTTGCGGGCCGAAAAAGTACTGTACGAACGGTGAGAAGCGCCGGCGCAAGCGAACGACGACCGTATGCGTACCGATCGCGCGGATGGTTTGGACCTCGTCATAGCCAACGCGGGTCGCAACGTTGTTGCGCGGATCGATGATCGCGTGGTACGAGAAGACGACGTCGCCGGCCGTCAACGGCCGCCCGTCTTGCCAGCGAGCGTTCGAACGCAACCGATAGGTTATCGTCCGTTGATCCCGCGAGATGCCGCCGTTTGCCGGCGTCGGCACCTGAAGGGCGATCTCGGGAACGGTCCTTCCGCGGTCGTCGTTCTCGACCAGATACGACATGTAGAGATGGCTGAAGTCGAGCTCGTCGGCTTCGTTGGAGAACATCGGATTCAAGGAGTCGGGCTCGCCGGCTAGGCCGCTGAAGATCAGCGTCGAGCCGGAGGTCCGACGGCTGCCTACGTGGGAGCATGCAGCGAATGCCAGCGCCGCCGCGAGGGTGATGCAACCGAGGCGGTTCAACGTTTCCGGCCGATGGCGAACCAGTGCACGGCGCCCGAGAGCGGAGCCCTCCGATGCGCCCACGTGCCGGCAAGGGCGTCCACGCCGTGCTCGTCGAGCGACTCGATTTTGAAGTAGCGCTCGAGCAGAGAGCGCAGGGTTTCACGGTCGAAATACGCGTGCGCGACGCCGCGCTCGTCGCCCTCCGCCGGGGCGAAGGTCGCGCGATCGATGCGCTCGCCCCGGCCGAAGCGCGCGTCGCGCGTCGATCCGAAGCTCGCGTAGAGTAGTCCGCCGCGGGCCAAGCTCGCCGCGATCGCTCCAACGCGCGCGGCGACCGCGGGGGTGGCACCGTGCAGGAATCCGTGCGTGCTGACGACTGCGGCGAAGGGTCCGGTCGCGCCTCGGAGCGGCGCGGGCGAAGCGGCCGTTTCGTCGTCGACCGTCACCACCGCGAAACCTGCGCTGCGCAGCGCCGCACCGTTGCGTCCGCTCCCCGCCGCAAAATCGAGAACGGGGCGATCGGGCTTGGGATGCAGGCGTTTCATCAGGGATTCGGCCAATGGATGGGGCGCAGACACCACCGCTATTTCTAGAAAGGCCGTAGGAATGCTTGGCGAAGGCGATCGACTCCCGGCAGTCACCCTGCTCGATGACCGGGGCGCGACGGTAACGACGACGGAGCTGCTCGGCAGTCCGCTGGTGCTCTATTTCTATCCCAAAGATGACACGCCGGGCTGCACGAGCGAGGCTTCACAGTTTCGCGACGTGTACCATCGGTTCGCGGAGAAGAA
>JASHOM010000155.1 GCA_030041115.1 Vulcanimicrobiota bacterium
CGCGTCTTTGCCCATATTGCGCGGGCGTGGCCGCAGGCACCGATCTATACCGCGCTCTACGACGAGCGCGCCGTCGGCGATCTCTTCGCCGCCGGCCGTCTGCGCCCGTCGTACCTCAGCCGCATTCCCTTTGCCAACCGCGCCTTTCGCGCGCTCGCGCCCCTCTATCCGCGCGCTTTCGAAGCCTTCGACCTGCGCGGCTTCGACGCCATCGTCAGCTCGACGACCTCGTGGGCCAAGGGCGTGCGCGTCCCGCCCGGCGCGATCCACGTCTGTTACATCAATACGGTCAGCCGCTTTGCGTTCGCGCGCGACGAGTACGTGCCGCGCTTCGCCCGCGGCCTCGTTGCGCCGTTGATCGCCTGGGATCGCGAGGCGGCATCGCGCCCGACTCGCTTCGTTGCGAACTCGCGTAACGTCGCCGGCCGCATTCAGGCGTACTACGGGCGCGAGTCCGACGTGTTGCACTGTCCCGTCGATCTCGACCGCTTCTCGGTCGGCGCGGGAAGCGGCGACTACTTCGTGGTCGCCTCGCGGTTGCTGCCGTACAAGCGCATCGAGCTCGCGATCGAGGCTGCGGCACTTGCCGGGGTCCCGCTGCTCGTGACCGGAACGGGCCCGGCGCAGGCGGCGCTGCGCCGGCGCGCCCGCGGCACGACGACGGCGATGCTCGGCTTTGTGAGCGACGCACGGCTCAACGAGCTGCTCGGCAACGCGCGCGCCGCGATCGTGCCGGGCGAAGAGGACTTCGGTTTGATTCCGCTCGAAGCGGCCGCGGCCGGACGTCCCACGATCGCCTACCGTCGCGGCGGCGCGCTCGAAACCGTCATCGAGGGCGAGACCGGCGCGTTCTTCGACGAGCCCAGCGCCGAATCGCTCGCGGCGGTTCTGCGCGGCTTCGACGCGTCGCGCTACGACGCGAGCCGGCTGCGTGCTCACGCCGAGCGCTTCTCGCCCGGGCAGTTCATCGAGCGGTTGCGCGCGATCGTGGAGCGCGTTCGTCGAGAGAAATCGGAACGAGGCGGCGAACCGGCGGGTTGATGCGAAGCCGCCCATCCCTTACCGCAGCGTACCTCGCGGTTGCAGTCTTCGCCCTCGCGTACATTGCGCTCGATCTCAATAAGCTCTATGCGCTGCGCTACGGCGCGGACTTGGGAACCTACCTGCAGACGCTGGTGAACGTGCGGCACGGTTCGTCGTGGAACTACGGCGAGTGGAAGCGTCACTTCGGCGTCCACGATTCGTGGGTGTTGAGCGCGTTGGTTCCGCTCGTGGCGCTCTTCCCGCGCGCGCAGACGCTGATCGTCGTGCAAGTGCTCGCCGTCGGCGGCGCGGCGATTCCGCTGGTGCTTCTTGCCCGCGAGCTCGGCGCCGGCGCGCGCGCGGCAAATCTGATCGGCATTGCCTACCTGCTGACGCCCTCCGCCCAAGGACTGAGCTACGACAACTTCTCGGAGAACGTCTTCGTGCCGCTGCTGGCTTTTTGCGGTGCTCTCGCCGCTCGCAAACGCGCGTTGTGGTTGGCGCTCGTCTGCGCGCAGTTGCTGCTGGGGTTGAAGGAAGACGAGATCCTCTTCGTGTTCTGGTTTGCCGTTGCGGGTGCGCTGTGGTGGGACCGGCGCATCGGCACGGCGGTCGCGGCGCTTGCCGCCGTGAACGGACTCGGGTTCTGGGGGTTCGAGCACGCCTTTGGCGCCCGGCCGAACGACCCGGGATATTCGTTCGTCGTTTACGATCCGGCCGGCAAGCTGAGCATGGTGTTTTTGCTGCTCGCGCCGTTTGCATTCGCGCCGCTCGCAATCGGCCGGTGGCTCCTGCTGGGAGCGCCGCTGCTCGCCGAGATCGTCTTCATGCGGCCGTGGAACTACGAGCCGAGCCGGATCGGCTCGCACTACGTCGCACCGCTGCTTGCCGCGACCGCGATCGCCGCCGCGTTCGGAATCGCGCGCTCTCCGCGCTTGGCCGGCGCGACGGTTCCGTGCGCGCTCGTCGTGATGCTGTTGATATTCAACGATACGGTGCTGCGCCCGGGACGGTGGCCGTACGTCGTCGACTGGAACGCATACGCGCGGGCCGTCGCGTTACGCGACGACGGGCACGCGATTCTGCTTCGCCGTCGCGACGAAGGCGTTTGGGCGGTGGCCGCCGCCAATCCCGCCGTCCGGCTCGATCCGCGGCCCGATCCGGCTTTTCCGCGATGCCCGGCCTACGATACGAATGCGGCGGCGTTCTTCGCGGCCGTGCGCGGACGCCCGCCGGCGCGGCTCTGCGGCGGAGTGCCCGTCGCACCGTGACGCCGGCATTGCGCCTGGTAGCCATCCGCGAGGATCGTGGACGATTCGCCGCGCTGCGCGACACTCGCATACTGATCTATTGGCCGCACGGCTTGGGTGACTGGGTTCACTTCGGTGCGATCGCACCGCTGCTCGAACCTTCGAACGCGTATGCGATCACGCGCTACGGCGACGACTACGTCAGCATCATGGAAGGCAATGCGTACGTCGAACCGCTGTTCAGCGGAGTCCGGTCGCCCGGCGCGGCGCCCCTCGACGGCCCTCGCGACTTCGGCCTCGACCTGCGTCGCTGCAACGGCCGCCCGCGCACGTTGGCGCTCGCGCCGCCGCTCGAAGCGGCGGTGACGAGTTTCGATCCGCAAAGGCTCCTCTGGACCGATTATCCGGAGACCGAGGGGCGCACGGCGTTCCCCTTTCACACCAAAGCCCGCAATCTCGTCCGCTTGCTGGTCTCGCCGGATCGCCTGGCCGCGTTCGATCTCGCCGCGCCGCTGCGAAACGCCATCGCCTTCGACGCGCCGGCGGCGACGCAGCGTAGAGTGGACGAACGTCTCGCGCAGTTCGCACCGCCCGGAACGCGCCTCGGCGTGATCTCGCGCCGCGGCGTGACGGCCGCTCGAAAGAACTGGGGTGACGGATCGGAGGCGCGCGCCTTCGCCGGCGCGTTACGCGGCTGGCGTTTCATCTCGATGGATGACGAGGCGCTCGGCGAGAGCGTGGCCGGATTTCGCCGGCTCTTCGGCGATCTCGGCGAGCCGTTCGCGCGGCTCTACAAAGCGTTTGCCAATCGCGTCGATCTCTTTGCCGGCATCCCGGCGGGACCGCTTCACTTCGTGATGGCGCGCGGCGGCATTCCCACGATCGGTCTTTGGCTCGCGCACCATCCGGATTGGTACGACGAGCCGAATGCCTGTGCGATGCATATCGTCGGACGGTACGTGCGCGACCGCGGCTTCGATCGCCGGCCTGCCACGACGACCAAGCCGCCGTCCCTCCAACATCGTCTGGCGTATCTCGATACCCGCGAGATCGGGGCCGAAGCGGTCCTCGACGCCGCGCGCCGCCTTACGTGACCTTCGGAAAGAGCAAGAGCGCAACGATCGAGACCGCGTTGAACAAGGCGTGGGAAATCATCGAAGCATAGGCGTTGCGCGAGCGATAGTAAACGGCGCAGAGGATCACGCTCCCCAGCGCGAGCGGAACGGCAGCGTAGAGATCGCCGTGGGCGATGCCGAATAAGATGCTGCTCAGGACGGCGCCGCCCCAAAAGCCTCCATAGCGCAATCCGAGATTGAAGAAGAAGATGCGAAACATCGTCTCTTCCGAAAACGGCGCGAAGATCACGGCGAAGAGCGCGAAGAATGCGATCCGCGGTGGATCGTGGAGATGCTTGAACAAGGCCACGATGTCTTGCGGATGCGGGTTGCGGGAGAGATCGTCGATCAGCGCGGCGGTTCCGTTGGCCACGACGATCATGAGCAGGCCGCCGGCCACGGCGAGCCCGACGGCCGAACCGTTCGGCACGCGAAAGCCCAGTTCTCGAAGCGTGAATCGAGAGAGTCCCGGAAGCGTCCCCAAGACCAAGATCACGAGCAACCCGTCGATCACGAACTGTACGCCCAAGACGAGATCGGTTTGCGCCGCGGTGACGTCTTGCGGTGGCGGATTTACAAGCGTTATGACGAAGACGAGTAGGAAGAGCCCGGCGATGAAGCCGGCGACCAGCCACGTCCAGATGCCGGTGAAACTAGTCTTCGGCCAGCGCGTCGGCCAAGCGGGAGAAGTCGGCGAGGTCGAGTCGTTCACCGCGAAGCTCCGCAGAGAGGTTGCATGATTCGAGCGCTCGCGCGATCTTGGCCCGGTCGTAATCGAGTGCGAGCGCGAGACTGTTGACGAGCGTCTTGCGCCGGTACGCGAACGCGCCGCGCACGACCTTCCAGAACGTTGCCAGATCGCGCGGCCGAACGGCGGGTTGCGTGCGCCGAATGAGCCGGACGACGGTCGAGCGCACCTTCGGCGGCGGAAAGAAGGATCCGGGGGAGAGCGTGAACGCCGATTCCACGCGCATCGCGCATTGGACCGCGATGGAGAGGCTGCCGTACGCCGGCGTTGCGGCCGCGGCGGCGAAGCGATCGGCGACGTCCTTCTGCACCATTACGGTCATCGAATCGGGCCCGTGCTCCATCTCGATTAGGCGCAGCAGCACGGCGGTCGCGACGTTGTAGGGCAGATTCGCGGCGACGCTCCATTGCCGTCCGGACGCCCAGCCGCGATAATCGAACGTCAGCGCGTCGGCCAAAAGAATTTTCGCGCGCGCGAGATCTTCGCGCGCGCGAAGCATGGAGACCAGCTCCGGGTCGATCTCGAGCGCGGTGACGTGTGCGCCTTCGTCGAGCAGCGCGCGCGTGAGCACGCCGGTGCCGGCGCCGATTTCGAGGGTTTGCTGATCGGGCGGCGAGCCGTCGAGGCTAAGGCGTGCGATTTTGCGCGCAGCCGAAGCGTTTTGCAGGAAGTTCTGCGCGTAGCGTTTCTTGGGACGCAATCCCGATTGCGCGAGGAGGCGTCGGGGGCTGGGCACCCCGTCATTCTACGCTACTTGAGGCGGTAAACCGTAACCGGGCGCCGGCCGAAGAGCATCGCGTCGCGTAAGGAATCGAAGCCGAGGTCGATCCGATCGCCGACGATCGCGCCGCCGGTGTCGCCCGCGACGGCTAGTCCGTAACCCTTGATGTAGAGACGCGTTCCCAACGGAATCACGTGCGGATCGACGGCGACGATTCCATAGCCGGCGCGTCGGCCGATCGCCGTCATGCCGCCGCAGCCGGCGCAGTCGGCCGTATAGGCCGTAGCGAGCATCTCGATCGCACTGCGCGCCATGAGCGTCATGCCCGTGACCCCGCGCGCTTCGAAACTCGAAAGGGGCGCGGACGGGATGCCGTCGGCGACGATGCGCGGCCGTGCAGCCTGCACGATTCGCATGCTGATGACGTGGCGATGAACCGGGCCTCCGTCGCGTTGCGCATAGCCGACGTGCTCCTCGAGCAGACCGGACGCGCCGCGCGCCACCACTCGAGAGCGTCCCGGCGGAAGGGCGAGCGTGAGCCGATAGACCGTCTGCGGGGCGAGTGCCCGGTGCTCGACGCGCTGCCAGGTCAACAGACCGTCGCGGTGCCAAACGACGTGCGTTGCGCTGCCCGGCGCAGCGGCGGTGAGCGCAGCGGGATAGAGCGCAATCGTTAGAAGGACGAGCACGGTGCCGAGCAGGCGTCCTATCAACCCCGGCGTTCCTTTCTTCTCTCGGCCCACGTCACGGTTGCGCTCTACACACGGAGAAAGCGAACGATGAACGAGAGCCGCGTGTTTTGGGGAAGCGGCGCAAATCGGCCGCGGGCGATGGATCCGGCGAAGTGGCCGGAAGAGTCGAGCCTGCCTGCTCTCCGTCAGGGCAAGCCGGTCTGACCCGGGCACTATAGCACATCCGCCGTGGGACGGGAATACGCGGAAAGTCATACACCCGGCAGGAGTATCCTCTTGCGGGGCGACGGGCGCGGCCGAAGCGAAGAACGCCCGAAATGAGTTCGTTGCGCCTGGGATTTTTCACCGAAATTTACCGCCCCGTGGTCAACGGTGTGGTCGAGTCGGTCGAAGCCCTGGCCGAGGGCATGCGAAGCCGTGGGCACGACGTCTATTGCTTTGCTCCGCGAATGCCCGGCTACGCCGAGACCGATGGGCCCGTCTTTCGAATGCCGTCGCTGCCCCTGCCGACGCGCACGCCCTATAGGCTCACGCTGCCCTTAGTGAGCCGGCGCAATCTCAACGGCGTGATCAAACGTCTGTCGCTCGTTCACGTGCACTCGCCCTTCGTGACGGGGTGGATGGGCCTGCGTTACGCGCGGCGGTACGGAATGCCGCTGGTCTTCACGTATCACACGCAGCTCGAAGCCTACGCGCACTACGTTCCGTTCGAACCCAACGCGACGCGTTTCGCAGCCGCGCAACTGACTCGGACCTTTGCGAATAACGCCGACGCGGTCGTGGTGCCGACCCCCGCGATGGCGGTGCGATTGCGCGAGATCGGCGTAACCGCAAAGATCGAGATCGTGCCCACCGGCATCGATCTCGCGCGTTTCGGCGGCGGCCGTCGCGACGAAGCGCTTCGCACGCGCGCCGGACTGAACGAGGGCGATCGCCTGGTTCTCTTCGTCGGCCGTCTGGCCAAGGAAAAGAACCTCGAGCTGCTGCTGCGGGCGCTCGCAGCCGTACGCGACGAATCGCTCAAGCTCGTCGTTGCCGGCGACGGTCCGGTCAGGCACGAGCTCGAGCGCAAGGCGCGCGAACTCGGGGTGGCCTCCCGGACGCGCTTCCTCGGTGCCGTCGCGCGCACCGATCTCCCGAACCTCTACGCCAGCGCCGACGCCTTCGTGATGCCGAGCACGACCGAAACGCAAGGGCTGGTCTTGGCCGAGGCGCTCGCAGCCGGCGCCTACGTCATTGCAGCCGACGCGCCGCAGAACCGCGACGTGCTCGGGGAGACCGGCCTGCTCGTGCCGGGGACGGTCGAAGCCTTTGCCCGGGCGCTGGGCACGATCGGGACGCGCACCGCCGGCGCCGCCGCGGATGCTCGCGCCACCGCCCTGCGGTTCTCGCTGCAGGGCCAGCTCGACCGGATGCAGTCGCTCTACGATGACCTCGTGCGGCCCGCGTGCATCGCTTGACCTCGAACATATGTTCGCATTAGTATATATGGGTAAGAGAGCGTTGGAATGCAGAAGACGCAAAGGAAGGGTCCGGGGGTGGAGGCACTCGTCGGCTATGGGGCCGACGCGCGAGGGGGCGGCATAGCCTACGCGCGCGTGCGCGGAAACGGTGCCAAGCAGCTCCTGCGGGTGAGCTTCGGGGTCAATGGGCGTTGGCCGTCCGAAGGGGCGGCCGTCGCGTATGCGGCGCTGACCGCGGTCAGCAGAGCGCTCTGGAAGCGCGGATTTCGAGACGTGCGTTTTGTCGTCGGCGATGCCCGGTTCGCCCAGGAGGTCGCGACCGGACGCGGCGTCGGCGAAACCCTCTCGATTCCCTACGTTCGCTTGCGGTGCGCGCTTAACTCGCTGGCAACGTTCAGCATCCAAGCCGGGGTCACGGACGATCTGACGCAACGGGCACGAGCCGAAGCGGTGTTTAACCTTGCGGCATGACGTTCGACCGGTTGAGGCCGGATCAATTGCCGACCGAAACGCGCGCCTTGGCGCGCGCGTTGCTCGGTTGCGTCGTCGTTCGTGAAAGCGACGAGGGCATAACCGCCGGCCGCATCGTCGAAACCGAAGCGTATCTTCCGGGGGATCCCGCATGCCACGGCTATAGCGGGAGGAGCCGGCGCAACGCGACGCTCTTCGGACCTCCGCATCGCGCCTACGTCTATCAAATCTACGGCACCTCATACTGTTTTAATTTGTCGAGCGAACCGGACGGCAAAGGCGCCGGAGTCCTCGTGCGGGCGCTCGAGCCGGTCGAAGGCATCGCGCTCATGCGAAAGCGGCGCGCGACCGAAAAGACTCGCGATCTCTGTCGCGGTCCCGGCCGCCTCTGTCGCGCGCTCGCAATCGATCGTTCTTTAGACGGGATCGACGTGTTAACGCATCGGCAGCTCTGGTTGGCCGACGGCGGCGAGCCGGCGATGCGCGTGCGGCGCAGCCGTCGCATCGGCATCACGCGAGCGGCGGAGCGCAAGCTGCGCTTCTACGCGGCGGGAAGCCCCTTCGTGAGCGGCACGGCTCGGTTGAGTCCTGCTTGAAACGGCTGCTGCGCCTGTGCTATAGTGTGGGCGTTGCGTTGCGGTCCTTTCGTGACGGCCGCGACACATTTTGAAATCCCCACGTTCACGTCACCGGCCTGATCGCGACGGCAGCCCCGCCTCGCCCTCGGTCGTCGAAGCTTGGCGCGAGCGATACTAAGAGAGAGATACTCCTCTGCAAACGGAACATCGTCCCAACAGCGACCACCGTCAGAACAATGACATGCGTCCCCAGCCGGGGCCCGGAGGCCGGCGCCGACGCTCGCGCCGTCGACATCACTTTTCACAACATTCGGCGGTCTACCACGATCAGCTTCCGCAGATCGACGTGCCGCCGATCCAAACGGCGGCTCAGCTCGGCGAGAAAACGAAGACCGAGCTCGTCGAGATAGCCAAAGAGCTCGAAGTCGAAATTCCCGCGCCCGCAAAGCTCAAGAAAGACGAGATCGTCGCGATGCTCGTGCAGGCGCAAATCGCGCGTTCCGGCATCGAGGTGGCCGGCGGCATTCTCGACGTGCTCCCGGAAGGTTACGGCTTTCTGCGTCGAGCGGGTTATTACATCGGCAACGACGACATCTATGTCAGCCAGTCGCAGATCCGTCGTTTCGAGTTACGCCGCGGCGACATGGTCGAAGGTCAGGCGCGCCGGCCCAAGGAGAGCGAGAAGTATTTCGGCCTGATCCGCGTCGATAAAGTCAACGGCCTGGATCCCGAGGCCATCAAAGGGCGCCGCACCTTCGAGAAGGGAACGCCGATCTATCCACAAGAGCGCTTTAAGCTCGAAGTGCGCTCCACGCAGCTCTCGACACGCGTCATCGACCTCTTTTCCCCGATCGGCAAGGGACAGCGCGCGCTCATCGTTTCGCCGCCGAAGGCCGGCAAGACGACGCTGCTCAAGAACATCGCCAACTCGATCTCGATCAATCATCC